>JBARZW010000071.1:0-15118 GCA_049650305.1 Promineifilaceae bacterium (SeqCode) | reverse complement strand
TTGCCTGTTTCAGCATCTCAAGAGAGGCGTGGTATTGGGATTTGATCGTTTCCTTTACTCCCATCTCAACTCCTTCGCTAGATCTTGTAACATCGTCCTTTATAGTCGAGAGGTCTCAACTGCCTCGTCGCCTGGTTAGGCCGGATTTACTGCTAATTTGGGATTTATTTCGCCATTGCTACGTACCAGCTCTTCACTGCGAAATCTAGTAATCCGGCGAGGACTGCCGGGTCTGCGGCCGTGAATTCTTCAAGTTCTTCTCTTGTGACGCCGTCGGCCGCGATCATCATCCCTCCTGAATCGACATCCGTGAATGGCCCACCATAAAGCAGTTTGCCATCCTCGAGAAGGCTGGCGTAATGCTGCACATGGTCCATTACCCCTGGCTGCTCTCGGAAACCAAGACCGGCCTTCCATGTTGGTCCAGGCGAATGGAAAACCACCTGTTTCAGTTCCACTCTGACTCTCCTTCACGTTTGGGACCCAACTATTGATTGGGCAGCAAAATACGCTGCCCTCTATCTTGTTGTCTGGCAATAGATTATACCCAAAGGATCAGCGCCGATTAATTATCAGTGGAGGGGATAAGTGGACCACCATAAGGATCAGACGAATAAGGAGGCCGCCACCTCCTCAAACTCTGGCTCATCCCGTCATGAAGCGTCATCATTCACCATGGACAGGTGCTGGAAGGTGATGGAATCGCGCTCCCTTCAAGAACTTGGACCATTTATCCGTTCACACCATAATCCGGCTATCTGATTTCAGATACTCGAGTTGGAGAAATCGTATGACCAGGCAAACTGAATTCTTAAACAGGGTGAAAGAACGATCGGCTGATGGTGACGTCTTTTTTCGGCCGATTCTGATGCAGTTTGCGGCCCACCACATCGGCGTGAGTTACCGGGACTTCTATCTTGATCACAAAAACCTGGTGGCAGCTAACATCGCCTGCATGGATGCATTCGGCATGGATGCAGTCGGCCTAATTTCCGATCCCATGAGGGAAGCGGAAGCGTTTGGCGCTCACTGCGAATATCACGCGGAGACCGTGCCCTATTGCGCGGATCTGCCAGTGAAAACGATGGCTGATGTGCTGGCCCTTCCAGCCCCTGATGTCACCACGGCCCGGCGCACACAAGACCGGATCGCCGGGGCCAGGCTGTTCCGGCGGCGTTTAGGCGATGGCGTGCCGGTCATTGGCTGGATTGAGGGGCCATTGGCCGAAGCGTGTGATCTAGTGGGCGTGATGGGGATGATGATGAAACTGGCCCGAGACCCGGAATTTAGCCAGCGGTTGCTGGCCAGATTAGTGCCCACGGCTAAAGCCTTTGCCTTGGCCCAGATCGAGGCGGGCTGCGACATAATCGGCATGGGGGACGCCATCTGCAGCCAGATTTCACCCAAGATGTATACCGATCAGGTGAAAGAACATCATCGAGAGATCATCGATTTCATTCACGACCAGGGGGCCATGGTGAAGGTGCATATATGCGGCAACATCACTCATTTGCTGCCCCATCTGCGCGAGCTAGGCCCAGACATCGTCGATCTTGATTGGATGGTGGACATGGACCAGGCTTATAAAACGTTAGGGCCTGACATTATTCGGGCTGGCAATCTGGATCCGGCTGGGGTGGTGGAACAGATGACGGCCGAAGAGGTCTATGATAGAACAAGGGCTTTAGTAAAGAGCGAACGGGGAAGGCCTTTCATCCTCTCCGGCGGCTGCGAAATCACCCCTTTGACTTCACCAGAAAATCTAATGGCGATGCGAGAGGCATCACGAGCAAGGTAAAACAGCTGTTTGCACGAACTGTCAATAGTCAGATCTACTCGGCTAGTTCAGATGCGGAGTGATTTATCGTAAGGGCGAGGCCCCCGAGCTCCGCTCGGACTGCCTCGCCCCGTTGGAGATGGTGCGGTTGCTTGGCACGTTATTCATGACTTTGGTGATTGGGGCTGGATCGAGAATCGGGCACATGGCGTCCCCGCACAGACAAACGAGGCCACAGCGGTGAGCGATGACCACGTTGAAGTGCGGATTACTTTCTGTTACTACATACCACGGGAAGCCGTTCCTGTGGGGAAGGAGTCGCTGCAGTAGGTCAGTTCTTGGGCACCGTGATCTCCAGCGTCCTCTACATTCGTATCCACCAGGGGCTTCAAAGTGAAGGGAGCCGGGCTGTTGTCAGGATCCGGTTCCACCGATATGACCACGACATAGCCGTCGGTCAGGTAAACGGCCGGATGCAAGAAATCTTGCCCGGGAATGGCGAGGCCTGGGTTCGGCCCGGCCGTGGGTCCGGCGCCGTCACTATCGGCCCCAGAGGCGCTGGCGAACCGGCCGGTTGTAACCGGGCCATCCATGCCCACAACCCAACCCTCGTAAACCCAGCCTGCCAGCAGTTCTGGCAAATTAAGCCCGTCGAACCAGGTACCGCTGGTATAGCTGTCGTCGCTCATGCCGCTGCTGGGAATACCCAGGATATGGGTGCTGCCTTCGGCGGTGGCGAAATCGGTGCCCAAGGCGGCCGGATGGGCGATAGACAGCTCAGTTGAGTCCTCCTCGAAAGAGCCGGCCAGGATATGCACCAGGCTGGGCGTCGGATCGGGGTCGGGGACAGGCTCGATGGTCAGCACGAAGAGTTCAGCCGCCGCCAATTGCTCTGCATCAACCTCGAAATCGTAAGCGCTGGCCATGCTCTCGCCGTCCATCGTGAAGATGCCTGTACTCACTGGCGCGCCGTCGACGATGAGCCAACCCTCATAGGCCCAATCCTGGCCTAGATCTTCCAACCCAATCAGTTCGAGGGATTAGGATGGACGCTTCTGACTCCATCATCTCCTCGTCACCGGTCTCAGCCGCGGACTCTTCCATTGGCTCTTCCGTTGATTCGTTCATGGCTTCGCCTTCGTCCATCATAGCCTCGGCCGATTCATCACCCATCTCGGCCTCTTCCTCCATCATCTCTTCGTCCATCTTCTCTTCCATGACGGCCGGTTCGGGCTCCTCCGTCGGCTGCTCGGCCGCACCGCTGCAGCCAGCTACGACTAGGGCCATGACTAACAGACCCAGGGGTAAAAATATCGCTCGTCGTTTCATTATCTCGTTCCTTGTTTACTATCTCTCGCCGCTGGCCATACCCGGTTGTAAAAGCGCTGTGTCATCTAGCACCTTCCCGGCTGAGGCAGCCTGACATCGATCGTTCTTTGGCTTCCAGGATAAGAAAAACCTGTTGCGGAGCCGTTGTGAAACGGTTACGGAAATAGTGTGCTTTGGTTACAAAATCCTAACAGGGGAAAACGGACGATGGAACGCTAGGACGGATCCGGTTGTGTTTTCTTTCGATTCTGGGTAAGTCTGTATGTATTTTACTTTGCGCCAGGAGGCAATCGCTCTTACTCTAGCGGCGTCAAGCCTTGTTGGATGGCGAACTTAACCAAAGACGGGATATCGCCGATATCTAGCTTTTGCATCAGACGGCTTCGATAACTCTCCACTGTCTTGGGCGATAAATTCAGGATACTGGCGATTTCCGCGCTTGATTTACCTTCGACGACGAGTTGTAGAACCTCGCGCTCGCGAGCGCTTAATGACTCCAGGGGGCTCTTGTATCCCAATGCCCGCTTTTGAGATACGTAATCGGTAACGACAATATCGGAGACAGCTTGGCTCAGATATTTGTGGCCAGCGTTAACGGTGCGAACAGCTTCGACTACTTCAATACCTGCTGACTCTTTTATCAGGTATCCTTGGGCGCCGGCTTCTAGCGCTCGGGCAATGTGCATTGTGTTGGCATGCATAGAGAGAATAATGACTCCAGTTGATGGGCAAAGCTGGCAGATTTGATATGTGGCTTCGATTCCATTCAGCTCTGGCATGGTGATGTCGATAATGACAATATCTGGTTTTAAATGAGTCACCAATTTCACAGCCTCGCGGCCATTGGCAGCATCGCCGACCACCTCAATGTCAGGCTCTGCCTCTAGAAGATATCGAAGCCCATCTCGAACGATGGTGTGATCGTCCGCTAAAAAGACAGTAATGTTCATCGCGGAACTTCGGTAATAACTCGCGTCCCCCTCTCACTAGAGTGGGATTCTATCCAGCATCGGCCGCCAACCGCTTGAGCGCGCTCGACCATGATCAGCAATCCCCAACCGCCGTCCCTGCCAGGTTTGTCCAGGCGATCCGGATTGCACCCAATTCCATCGTCTGCAACGATCATCCGGGCTGTTTTATCGTCCGACTCCACCGTTATCCTTACCTCCGTGGCTTGTGCATGTTTTGCCACGTTGGTTAATGACTCCTGAGCGATGCGGAACAGAGCGTTTTCGACATTGGTGGGCATGCGGCCCGCAGGTTCGTCACCACGCACAGCGACGGTAAGCCCGGTTCGCGAGGCAAACTGATCCCCGTACCAATGCAACGTATCCACTAAGCCAAGATCATCTAATGTTGGGGGGTGCAGATCACTCATTACGCCTCGGATCAGCCGGGCAGTCTCTTCCAACAATGTCTGCGATTCGTCCAATCGTGTACGGATCCCCTCCAATCCATCGACAGGCAGGTCGTTACGAATGAGGTTCATATTGATGCCCAGCGCCGTCAGTTTCCTTCCCACCCGGTCATGCAGCTCCTGGGCTAATCGCCGCCGTTCACTCTCTTCGACTTCTGCCAACCGAGAACTTAAGGTGCGAAGCCTCTCATGTTGCTTGCTTACCTCTTCAAATAGCCGGGCATTCTCAATTGCCACTCCGATCTGGTCAGCGACGGTCGTTAGCAGATCAACGTCATGGGTTTCCACTTTATGGGTAGGCGGGAGCCGCACATTCATGACGCCCAGTACTTCACCCCGGACATTCAATGGCAAACAAATATCCTTGTGTCCGGGCATCTCAGGCCACTGACGACTATGCCGACTATCACCTCTCCAATCTTCGGAGATAATGACCTCCCCTTGTTGAGCGGCTAGGCCGCACAGACACTCACCCATCCGGAGCGGGCGCTTGAGGCATGGATGGTTCTCGGGCGCACCGCGATGAGCTATAGGAACGAGTCCCTCCTTTTTCTCATCCAGCCGAAACACCATACCTTTTGCCATACCGCTAAAGATGTCGAGCTGAAGCACTTCGTCCAAAGCTTGGTTTAAGATCTGGTTTAGATCAAGTGACTGGCTAACGGTAGTAGCGATTGCGTATAGAGCAGCTAACTCCCTGTTCTGTTCCCTGATCGTTCCCTCGGTCCGGTCCCTCTGAGTGACATCGCGCTGAATCGCCAGGAATCCAACAATGGCTTCCCGCTCATCGAGGATTGGGTTGGCCGATCCCTCAACTGTCACGAATCTACCGCCCTTGCTGCGGTTGATAAACTTTCCCTTCACTGTCTGTTTATTCAGAAGCGCTTGCCAGAATCGCTGGTAATCCTCGCTCGTCATCAGGCCGCTCTTCAGGATACGAGGCGTGGTTCGGCCAACTACTTCGAGGAACTCATAGCCATAAAGCCTGGTGAATTCTGGGTTAACGTAGGTAATGAGACCATCCGGGTCAGTAAGGAAGATGACCTCTCCGGATTTTTCAACCGCTTTCCACAAGGTTACCAGCTCGGCCTGCGCCTTCTGTTCGCTAGTGATACCGAGGTTGGCTACCTCTGGCGCCTTAGGGACGTCGCTAGCGACAGAAATCTCTTCGGCATCCCTTTCAAAGCGTTCTCTGGAGTGTTCGATAGAGTTATCTTCCATGATTCTCTACCAAGATCGTGCCTAATTCCCCTTATTGACCCGATTTGTGGACCAGATCGATTTTGTGATCCGATCCAAGAGGAGTCAAGCAATGGGCTGTGATTACAGTTCTCCAGATTATACAATATCTCCAGAATTGGCTCTACGCTCAGCCTGCATCCTCCTATTAAGGCATGAATAAATCTCCCCGTTACGGAGAATATATTATCCCGTCTTAGACCACTTGTAAGCCAAAGTTGAGTTGAGTCGTGGATCTCCAGGTATTTCACCCTTGGGAGGGGGTACTTGAAGCGGGGGGGGGAAAATTCGTCAGTAAGAGCAGTACGGAGAATCTTATTTCTATATTAGGATATATTACATAGTAAAGATAATGGCGTCGCCCTGCTCACGAACCACCTTCAACAAAAACGGGCACTTTAGACAATTCTTGAGTTTCGCAGCGAAAGTTCCCTGAATATCCCCATTGCAGAAGGTGCCGGCAACGGACCAGCAAAAACGACCAGCATACGACCCTCCATTGATGTCGTTGTAGACCAGCGCGGTTGATGCACGACAGATACCCAGCTCGGCCGTGTTTTCCCCGCCGGGCTGGCGACCACATTCCATGAATTCCCAGCAGTTCGTTTTCTCGGCCATCGGTCTCAGATTCGAGATGCTACCGTGACTAGAGTCGACTGACATGGAGGATCGGTCACATCAGGCAGGAATAAAAGCTAGAGATTGAATGCGCATATCACGCAAACGTTGCCGAATAACACCAGCAACTTTCTCGAGCATTAGATATCTAAATTCACAGTCGCTTCGAAAAATTTCGGTGAAATCTTCGCGGTCGAATGTTACGACAATACTTGATTTTGCCGAAATAGCGCCTGCTGTCGACTTATGAGGCGGTATTAGTGCAGACCAGGCGAAAATCTGACCTGGGCTTACAGTGCTGACGGCTATGTCTTCATTAATAAAATTGCCAAGAATCTGGTTGGCGGTCTCCTGGACTTCGTTGTGGTCGGGTACGCCGACCACAATATCGATAGTTCCCGCTATGACTAAGAACAGCTTATTCAGCCTGTCTCCCTCATGGAAGAAGTAATGTCCCGCTTCCACGGATTCTTCGTTGGCGACCGTAGCCAGGGTTTGGATCTGATCATGGGTTAGGCCTGCAAAAAACGGATAGCGGCGCAACAGTTCAGATGAAACCATTTTATGCCTCCTGTTTGAATAGCCAATTCGGATGTTGGAATCCTCACGATGTAGCCAGGCATTCTTTTCTGCCAAAGGCGAAGAAAAGAGCCGGGCTGTGGTGCATTTGACCAGCCGTTAATTACAATCATTATATGACTCTGAGGATAAATACCTGCCAGGAGAACTGGATAGATGGTGTGGAGAAAACTTGTGCTCTGGAGCGCACCCCGAAGTCCTCGACCTTTAGACCGCAACCGGCCCCGTCAAGCCTAGACTTGACGGGGCCGGTCGATTTCCCTTTAAGGAATTGTGGTTCAAGGCTGGAGCCTTCTATCTGATGCTCATGAATTCATCAACAGGGGCAGGAATATATCGTACTCAGCGCACCAGTTGAGGAATGTCGCTAAGACTTCTTCTCTTCCACCAGCTGTGTCGATGGCTTCCCAGGGAAAACCCAGAAATGCGGTGACATAGGTCGCCCCCTGTTTATTCACGGCCGCGTTGCGATTAGCCCCTTTAGGATTCGTGCCCGAGAAAGCAACTTCGGCCGTGCCGTCTGGATTGATCTCGTCGCTGTAGTCTACCCATGCGTATACAAGAGTGTACGGGCCCAGACCGGCGAAAACAGCGTTCTGTCCCGTTGCTGTCCATTGGCCTGTGTCGTCAGTAACATCTTCTACACCCAGGTAATCCTCCATGAATGGGGTTAGATCGGGCCGGCCTTTAGCCCAGTGGTAATCCGTGGAACTTAGGAACAAGCATCCGCTGTTATCCAGCCATGTAGCTAATGCCGCTTCACCCGCATCACCTGGTCCGGCGGGGGAATGGTACTCTGCGCCGGTGAACCATATCACGGCATCATAGGCGCTTAAGAAGTCCGCATCGGGCTCGACGTCACTGTTGAACGTATACCAGATATCATAGCCGCCGGCGCCGAGGAGAACATCCAGGGTGGCCGTGTAGATTGCCTGGACGGGTGGATCGTTATCGTCATCGTCGACCAGCAAGACAGGCGGGATATCCCGAGTTGTGAAGCTGAAGACGGCCGAGGTGCTGCCGGTTCCGCAGAAATTAGCCGGGCGGACCCGCCAGTAATACTTGGTCCATTGATCAAGGTGCGACTCGGTCATGTGCTGGGTGGTTCCCGTCACGGTGGCTGAGTAGTCGATGCTAGTAAAACCAGGATCGTCGTCCACTTCAATCGTGTAACTGATCCCTTGAGAGGCTGCCTGCCAGACGAATAGGGGACTTGTCGAGATGTCGACCGCATCATTGGACGGGCTGCTCAGGACAGCCGTTCCTGGTGCTGAGTTGAGGTCAAGGGAGACGGTGATAGTGTGGGTTACCGAGACCGACATGCCGCTGATCTCCATGTCATAACTACCAACGTTGGCCGATCCGGTGTCGCTGATGGTCATCGTGCTGGTGTACGGGGCGGCTACGCCGTTGGGTAAGAATTCGACAGTTGTAATGAGTGGTTCACCAGATAGGCTCAAGGTAACCGTGTCTGTGAACCCAGACAGCGACTGGACCTGAACGCTATAAACAGCGTCATCCGGCGCGCAGACGGCCAGTTGGGTCGGATCTGCCTGCAGGGCGAAATCGGCCATCTCTTCAGGCGTCTCTCCTTCAATGGCGACTGGAGCCTCTGTAACCGCGCTCACTGTCCGGTTGGACAAGGCAATAGTAGGCTCTGTCTCGTCGAGAACGATCAGTAAAGCCCCTGTACCTTCTTGCTCGGCCGAGGCGCCGGTCGAGACGAAAACGACGACCGTCATAAAGACTATGGCTAGCACTATTAACACAGCATGCTGCAGGTAGAACTTTCTTGGCTCTGGCTCCCTTGCATTTGCAGGCTCTGTCTTTCTTTGCTTGAACTGGCTCATAATCGACCTCCCAGATTGGACTCGTCAACTATTACTGAGGAAAGTATCCTATCTGAAAGGGCCTGCTGCAAGCTAGCATAGGCTTGGGCCAAAGTCCAAGTCTCGGCCTTAGATAGAAGGGTATGATGTGAAAGGTGAATGAAGCCGGTTAAAGATCTTGGCCCGGAGTACGTGCTCGCGGGAAAACTAGAGGTAGAGTCCAGACAGGTAGCTATCGGTTTGAACCTGGTCGGGCTGGCCATGCTGTTCGTCTTCGGGTGGATATTTTTGCTGGTCGTCGCGACCGTTCGACCGGAGGTTGAAAACGCCTCACTGGCTGGTGCGTTCGATGGCCTGACCCTGCTTCCACTGCTCTTAACGCTGGTGCTGGTCCTGGTGCTTCACGAGCTAGTCCATGGCTTCTTTTTCTGGCATTTCACGGGCGAACGACCACGATTTGGTTTCCACCTGGTCTATGCCTACGCCGCCGCCCCCGACTGGTATCTTCCCCGTAGTAGCTTCATGGTGACTGGATCCGCGCCCTTCCTGCTCATCTCCATTTTAGGCCTCTTACTTCTAACCGTCGTGCCGTTTTCGGCCGTACCCTTAGTGTTCCTGGGCCTCACGGCCAATGCGGCTGGTTCGGTGGGTGATTTTCTGGTCGTCGGCTGGTTGTTGACCAACCCCACTTCGACCATGGCCCGCGACACCGGGCTTAAAATTACCATCTACACGCTTGCCCTGAACGAGGTGACTTTAATGCAGCAACGCTGGTTTTCTCTATTGGATTCTCTACGGATCCCCTTGGATGCCGCTCGAGAAGCCTTTCACGAATTGAACAACTATTATTCGCGCAGTGACCGTTACTACCACAACCTGGAACATGTGGGTGATGTGTTGGATGTGATTGAGGAGCTGAAGGAGTTGGCGCGAGACCTAGGCACGGTACAGTTGTCCGCCTGGTACCACGACGTCATCTACGATGCGCACGCCAAAGATAATGAGGTCCAAAGCGCGGCTTATGCCGAACGAAGGTTATCAGCGCTCGGCCTGCCTCCGGCAGCCGCCAAAAGAGTCAGCGATATGATCCTGGCCACGAAGACACACATAGCGCCCGACGGGGATGTTGATTGTCAGATACTCCTCGATGCCGATTTGTCCAGCTTAGGCGCTGACCAGGTTACGTTCGAGCGCCATTCCCAGGCCTTGCGCAAGGAATTCGACTGGCTTCCCGACCAGGAATACCAGCTGTCTCGAGCGCGCTTCTTGTCAGGGATCCTTGAGCGGAATCGAATCTATCTCATCGACCAGGTATTTGAGAAGTACGAGGAGCAGGCCAGGGAAAATCTAACCCGGGCTATTGACGAATTGTCTTGATAAGTTGCTCCTCCGTTAGGATACTTTTCGATTACCCTGGAGAAGCCCCCATCCTAGAGCACTCATAACCCTACCCTCGAAGAGATCCGTTACAAAACGGTAACAAAGTTTGTCGAAGCTGTAATCCAACAGCAACGCTCTGGTAATGCTGTTTTGTTATACTTGTGAACGCGGGTAAAAAGTGGGAAACGTGTCACTACTGCCGAGCATCTTATGCGGTCCTTTCATCTCTGGCGCCCTTCCCATCCCTAATCCCTAATCCCGGATCCCGGATCCCAGATCCCAGATCCCAGATCCCAGATCCCTAATCTCGGATCCCAAATCCCTGATTATGATATCTATTGGACTTTCACTAGCGTAGTATTTGCCAACAAAACGCATGATATTTGAAGGGTGAACGACAAGTTGGCCTGTGTGCGAAGAGCGATAATAGTTACGGGTGATAGCATCATGATACGAAAATTTACGGCTCCACGGTCTTTCTTCAGGTCATTTGTAATTGGCCTACTGCTTACAACCGCGCTAGTGTCCGGCTGCGGCGTGCTTGAGGTCGGAGTAGAGTATACGCCCGAGCCGAGCGTTGCGGTTTCTTCTGCCGGAGCGCAAGGTCCGTTGCCAACCATCGGAGCCGGGTCAACAGGCGCTGGCATCGAGGTTGAATCGACTCCGAGCCCGGTCAGTGACGCCGATCAGGGCGATCAGCTAATCCCATCACCAACCGCAAGTGGTACGCCAACGCCATTTGCCGCCACGGCCAGTCCGTCTTTCTCCACGCCAACTCCCGCTCAGCCGCCCGGGCCGTCACCGACGCCAACACCAGTCGCCCCGCTGCCAGGCCTGGTCTTCAGCGATAAGGATGGGCTCTGGTGGGTTACGGCCGGGCCGGTATTTGTGAGCGACCGATCTGGTGCCAGCCTATCCCCAGATGGTCTGTATCTCCTCTACCAACAAGATGATGACATCTGGCTTCAAGAGTTGGCCACCGGTGAGGAACGAAATCTTACCGGGGGGTCGGGACGTGTCCATTGCTGCGCCCGATGGTGGCCCGCTCGACCCGATACCATCGTCTTTGGTTCGTGGCCGGCCGGCGACGATATCGGACCAACCACGGGTTTTCTCTCGGCCGTGAAGAGTGACGGCACCGAATACCGGGTGCTTGACGAAGAGATCCAGTCCAACGCCTTGTCTAGTCCCGGACCAGACGGCCAGACCATCGCTTACGATCGGGGCGGGACCTCCTGGCTTTACCGCGTGGACGTTGGCCCTGATCCACTGGACCCGGCCGCTTTTGGTCTTGAGAACGTGGTTCGGATTGGCGGGCCGGCCTGGTCTCCTGATGGCGAGCAGCTTGCCTGGATTGTGGCCATCACCGATCCCGAATGGCGCATCGCCGTGGCCGTCTTCGACCTTGCCTCCAGAACGGCCCATCTCCTGCACCCCTACGAGAACGCCGGTCGGGGCGGCTGGTTCCCTCCGCCAGCCTGGAGTCCCGACGGCCGCTATCTGGCATTTGTCGCCGAGGACATCTTTCGTGAAGCCCGTGGGGTATGGGCAGTTGCCGTCGACGGCAGTGCCGCCGGCGGCGAGGAACAATTCCTCGGTCCGGGATGGAATCCCGTGTGGAGTCCGGACGGCCGCTTCCTCACTTACAACAGCACGGAAGGCACAGGCGCTTCCGGCCAATCCGTCCCCTGGCTCGTCGTCCCTGATTCCTGGTACCAGATCCCCTTTGCCCTACCGCCCGGCTCGTCCGTGGCCGATTGGGTGGAGCCTGGGTAGGCATGGGGCAGGGAGAAAGTGGCAAGTGGCAAGGAAATTGGCGAGTGACAGGCGTATTCCTCAAGCCGGTTCTTCTCGGGATGAGTCCTCTTGGCCAGCCCATTCACCCTGCCGAGTTCCCAACGCAAGTACGGTCCTGCCACCTGCTCCTATCCACCTGCTACATGCCACCTGCCACCTTCGACCTGCCGAGTTCCTCTCGGCCAAGCTGAGCGTTGCTCAGCAAGCCCCTTACCCCCTGCCCCTTGCCCCTTGAACCCTTCCCGCTAGAATTGCCCTATGCTTATCAATGAGCCGACCATCACCAGCAACGGCATTGTCCGTCCCACCTATGTGGAGGTTAATCTCACCCGGCTGACGGAGAATTACCGGGCCATCGAGCGTGCCGTCGCGCCCGCGACCATCATGCCCATCCTCAAAGCCAACGCCTACGGCCATGGCCTGGTGGAGGTCGCCAGGCACTTCTCCTCTATTGGCGCGCCCTACCTGGGAGTCGCCTACTTGGAGGAAGGTATCCTGCTTCGCGAGTACGGAATAACCACGCCAATACTGGTCCTCGGTGGAATCCTGGGCAACCAGGTACCTCTCTTCCTTGAATACGACTTAACCGTGACCGCGTCCTCCATGGAAAAACTAGAGCAGACGAACAAGGCCGCCAGATCGATGGGAAAAAGAGCCAAAATCCATCTTAAGATCGATACCGGCATGGAGCGCATTGGCGTCCATTATTACAGCGCGGAAGGTCTGCTGGGGGCGGCTCTTTCATGCGACTACTGCCAGATTGAAGGGATCTTTTCTCATTTCGCCAACAGCGACTCGGCCGACCTTACCTCGGCCCAGGTACAATTAGATCGCTTCAACGAGGTGCTGCAATTCTACGATCGCCGGGGAGTAACCCCACCTGTTCGTCATTTCGCCAACTCGGGGGCCATCCTGCAGCTGCCCGAGAGCCATTTCGACATGGTGCGCCCGGGTATCATGCTCTTCGGCGTCTATCCTTCTGAGGAAGTCCGGCGCACCGTTCTTGTCCGGCCGGTTCTAAGTTGGAAGTCCCAGGTTGTATACTTCAAGGTCGTCAAACCCGATCATCCGGTCAGTTACGGTTCGACCTGGCAAAGCGACCACATGGTGCGCGTAGTAACCGTCCCCACAGGTTATGGCGACGGCTACTTTCGGAACCTATCGAACAAGTCGGCCGTCATCATTCGCGGCAAAAAGTACCCCGTTATCGGCCGGGTATGCATGGATCAGATGATGGTCAACATCGAATGGGAGACGGCCTATAATGGCGACGAGGTCATCCTGATCGGCGAGTCACCGGACAGCGGGGAATCGATCAGCTGCAACGACCTGGCCGAGTGGGCCGGCACCATTCCCTACGAGGTGCTTACCAACATAAACACCCGCGTATCCCGCATTTATACCTCCGAAGATGCCTGATCTGCGGCTGCTTGTGGTAGCCTCCGACCCTCTAGCCCGGACCGGATTGACCTCCTTGCTGACAGATCGTTCTGGCTACCAGATTGTAGGGCAGATTGAGGGGGGTCAATCGCTGCCGGCCGAGATCGATGTCTACCGACCTGATATCATCGTTTGGGATTTGGGCTGGGAGCCAGAAGAGAGCCTTGCCTTGCTTGAGGATTCGGCGTCCGGTGGTATCGGGATCGTAGCCCTCATAAGTGACGACGAGCCGGCGGCGGCCGCCTGGTCGGCCGGAGCCCAGGGCTTGTTGTACCGCGATACAACCGGCGAGCGCCTGCTAGCTGCTATTTCCGCGGTGGCCGGCGGACTGACGGCGATGGAGCCTGCGTTGTTCGCCTCGATGATGCCAGTCGGGGCGTTGGAGGAGCCGGTTCTGGTCGAGGAGCTCACTCCCAGAGAACTCGAAGTCCTCCAACTGCTGGCCGAGGGTTTGGCCAACAAAGCCATCGCCCAGCAACTGGGCATCAGCGAGCACACCGTCAAGTTCCACGTGAACGCCATCATGAAGAAAACCGGCGCCCAGAGCCGGACCGCGGCCGTGGTCCGGGCAACTCGCCTGGGCTTGGTCGTCCTCTAACAATCATTGCCAGGGAGACTCGTTACACTCACCCCAACACGCAAAATCGTTAATCGTTAATCCAATATCGAAAATTTCTCCTTCCTACCCATTTTTCCAGGTTTCACCCTCTACAAACGGCCGGTGTTTTATTTCCCTGCCTTGGTAAAGTCACAAGCGCTTAGCTACCGTTTACGGTCAAGAGATAGAAGACAATCGGAGGTTATCAATGGCATCCATGCTCGATGAGCTTTCAGAAGCGCTGGCCAAGAACGTCGAATCAACCGGGCCCTCGGTAGTCCGAGTAGAGGGGAGGAGACGGCTACCGGCTAGTGGCGTCGTCTGGTCCGAGGACGGCCTCGTGGTCACCGCCAACCATGTCCTTAAACGCGACGATGATATCGCCGTTGGCCTGGCTGATGGTCAGGCGGTGAAGGCCACGTTAATAGGGCGTGATCCGGGCGCCGACCTGGCCGTTTTGCGGGTAGAGTCTGGTGATCTGTCTCCGGCCGGATGGCTGGCGGAAGGTATGCGGGTGGGCCATCTTGTCTTGGCTCTCGGCCGGCCGGGCCGCACTGTTCAGGCCACATTGGGCATCATCAGCGCCCTCGGCGATAGCTGGCGGACGGCCACCGGAGGCCAGGTAGATCGTTACCTTCAAACCGATGTCGTCATGTATCCCGGCTTCTCTGGAGGCCCACTGGTTAATTCGGACGGTCAAATTCTCGGCCTCAATACGTCGGCCCTTCACCGCGGCGTGAGCCTTACCGTTCCCGCCTCGACCGTTGACCACACCGTGAACACATTGCTAGTCCACGGCCGTATGCGTCGTGGCTATCTGGGAGTCAGCACCCAGCCTGTTCGTCTACCTGAAACATCCCGCGAGGAATTGGGACAGGAGACGGGATTACTCGTTGTGAACGTGGAAGCCGGCAGCCCGGCCGGCGAGGGCGGGCTCCTTTTAGGTGACACCATCGTTAAGATTGACGACGCCCCTATCCGCCATCATGACGATCTAATGTCCCAGTTGTCGACCGATCGCGTAGGTCAGAAATCGCCCCTGACCATAATCCGCGGCGGCGAAGTCCGCACCCTAAACGTCACCATCGGCGAGAGATAGGGAATTGACGATTGAC
>JBARZW010000070.1:0-26237 GCA_049650305.1 Promineifilaceae bacterium (SeqCode) | reverse complement strand
TGGAGAATCCAAGAGTCAGTGTTGCCGACCAGACAGTTTATATTCCGGTCACGGAGTTCATTTACGCATTCCATAGGTCGGGGTCCGAAGAGACAGGCATCACCGGCGAAGACCACGCGATCCAGCTTTGGCTGCGTCTCGATATGGTCAAGTACCGCTTTAAGACCTGATAAATTGCCGTGTACATCTGAAAAAACGGCCACGCGCATGGAATTCACACCTAGCTATCCTGAAACCCGGCGAAAAAAGCGGCTTCTTCACGAAGTATATCCCGCAGTTTTTGTCTCCGCCGCCGGCCGCTGAGCGTCTCTAGCGTGCGTATACTCAAGGGGTCGATGACTTCTCTTAGAAGCCGCAGCTCCTCTTGGGTTGGCTGATCTGTCTCGGCTACCGGTTCTTGAAATTCAAAATCAAATCCTGTTTTTGCTTGAAGCCGGCTTAGAGATACGCCCGGATGAATGCTTATCAGGCGCATATGCCCGCTATTAGGAGCAAAATCGAATTGGGCCAAATCTGAAACGAGATACGTTGGGCCTTTGCCTGGACGAGCAGTTGGATCGTGTCCAATCCCGCTTTTGAAGTCAAGCTTCTCGACAAAGGTATGACGGCCGTGGCGGGGAACATACAGAAAGATGTTTTCACCAAAGGGCGTGATGTCCGGAATGCCGCCGACCCCCGGCAGTCTTAGCCTCGGTCGCTTGTAAGAGCCACCGATATGTACATTATTGAAATTGCCAAAGAGATCCACCTGGCCAGGACGGAAGAACTCAATTGGGTGGAATCGAGGAATAAAGTTGCAAACTGCATCGATGAAATTGATGCTCATCAAACCCTTGCTTATCCATAGTTTTTCAATTGTCGCTACGCCGAGCGGAGCCCAGTCGCGGCAGACTGATTGGCCTATGGCCGAAATGAAAGCCAGGTCTGGGGCATGCGTCAGTCGAGCTAATAGATATCCCGCGGCTACCAGGGGAGTAGCGATGCCATGGGCCACGAGCTGGCCGTTTGGGATCTGATGACTAATACAGGCGGCAATGATCTCGTCTTTAGTGTAAGTCGTCATGGTTTATCGACTTAGTTGCCGGATATACGGTTCAAACTCGCCCTTGTTGCAGGCGTCGATATACCGCAAGATCTCGTCTCCATCAATGGGATACGTTGGGTAGCAAGACGTTGGCCAGGCGCCATGGGGCAGATGCACGACGGCTGATACCGGCAAGCCGCTGAAATCAACGCGCGTCTCCAGAGATTCTACGACCTCTTCTGCGGTGATAATGACCTTATCTGCCACCAAGGTCAGCTCATGGTCGATTGTCGGATTACCTCCAAGCCGGCAATTGCCGAATCTATCAGCTTTTAGCACGTGGATTACAGCAACATCGCAACCGATGGCGGGAAAAGCAGTGAGGTCGTCACCGTTATAAGGGTCTTTGATTATCCGCACATCCTGGCGCACAGAAAACATGTCGGTACCCTGCCATGCCCGGCTTGGCATGAAACTAACCCCAGCCATTTTGGCCCGGAGACCATTGGCGATACTGGCTTCGCTTTCCTCTATTATTTCGATGGCTCCATTGCCAGCTGCGTTTGTAAACATAGGAGCGAGGCCGAAGGACTCGAGTCCAAAATAACAAGTTCGGATTCGCTCCACCAATCCAGCGCCGACCAACATGTCAGCCGCTAAACCGGCGGTAAAGGAAAACAAGGTGAGTTTACGAGGTGGGATTTCCGTGCTGATGAGAGCCTGCACAAAGGCAACCGGTCGACGGTAGATGGTCATACCTCCTAAGGCGATTGTATGACCATCTAGAATGAATCGAACGGCTTCATCGAGCGAGAGGGTTTTATCTATCATGCTGCGGGAGGGGAGACGGATGCGATCTCAGGCCGGCATCTTTCGTTGCAACCGGTAAGCGAACATGCGCTCTAGTACTGACGTTCAAGTACCTCATCAACCAAGGAAGCAAGCTCCTCAGTCGCTGGAGATTCCGGAATGTCTTTCAAGCTAGCCAAGGCCTTGCTGGCCATCTCCCTGGCCTCTAGAAGCGCAATCTCAACTGCTCCCGACTCCTTCAATTGAGCCATCATAGTCACAATTGGATCTGCTTCGCTATCACTTGACCCGCTGCCATCAGTATGTTTACGGCCGTTCTGGGCCAGGATTGCGCCAGCGCCCTGGTTGATGTCGTTGCCTACTGGCTTACCGAGCGTATCCGGATCACCAATCACATCTAGAACATCGTCAACTATCTGGAAAGCGACACCGAGATATTGCCCAAAGTTACCGAGCGCTTCGACGACTTTTTCAGTTCCATGGGCTAGTTGGGCGCCCATGATCGCGCCGGCGCTAAAAAGACTCGCCGTCTTCAGAGTTACAATGCGTTTGTAGGTCTGCTGATCTATCGTTCCGGCCTTTGCTGTCGCGGCTTGTAGAGTCTCGCCCTCTACCAGCTTCACGCACGCGTCAGCCATGACGACATTGAAATCAGGACCATAGGGCGCCATCATTTCATATACTTTGGTGAAAAGATAATCGCCCGTCAACAATGCGAACGTCCGGCCCCAACGGGCGTGTACAGCTACTCTGCCACGACGCGTTGGGCTGTGATCGTTGATATCATCGTGCACAAGGGTGGCCGTATGGACGAGTTCGACGGCCGCGGCCAGCGGAACCGCACTCGAAATATCGGTGCCACCTGCAGCCAGATAGGACAGGAAAACAACCTGAGGTCTTAGCCTTTTTCCGCCCGCACGGATGATATGCAGGCTGCTTTCCTGCAATAATCCAACATCCGTATGTACAACTCTGTCCAACAATTGGTCGACAGAGGTTATCCCTTCTTTTACCTGATGAATCATCCCGTCAGGTCCTCGTTCACAACTTTCAAATAGTTTTGAACATTATAGAATGGAGCCGTATACGCGTCAAGCTAATTGTGAAAAATGTTACAATGAAATTCAGATAGTTCGAATAACGCTGCATATTCTTGTCCTATGGCCGGTGCTATAATGGAGAAAGCTCTACGGCCAAATCGTATTCATTACCCATAACCTGCCGGTATGGAGTTCAAGCGCTGAAAAAAGGATGTCTGATGCACGATCTCAGGGATAGAATTTTAGCTGAAGGTCAGAATCTGGGAAGTGGTATTCTTAAGATCGATAGCTTCCTAAACCACCAGCTGGATGTTGGACTGATGGAGCAGGTTGGAGAGGAGATTGCTCGTCGGTTTTCGAGATTAAAACCAGATAGAATTCTGACGGCTGAAGTCAGTGGAATCGTTCCCGCAGCTTTAGCGGCCAAGGCCCTCAACAATATTCCGGTAGTATATGCACGGAAGCATAAGCCGATCACAATGAGCGAACCCGTCTATATTGAGGTGGCTCCAAGTCATACGAAGGGGAACGTGGTGAATCTGATGGTTTCGCCTGAGTTCCTGCACGCGGCTGATCGCATATTGATTGTTGATGACTTCCTGGCAAGTGGGAGAACGATCGAAGCCCTCGCTCGAATAGTCCACAGCGCCCAAGCACAGCTGGTGGGCATATCCGTTGTCGTGGAAAAGTCCTTTGAAGGAGGACGACTGGCCCTCGAACATTGGGGCGTCCCCATCGAGTCGATTGTTGAAATCGTTGACATGCGCGATGGAAAGATTATTCTCGCCAAGTAAACAGAATGCTAACCAGGAAAAACCATCCGTAACCTGCGAGCACCACCGCACAGACCAAGGTCGATGAAGAGAGAAACCAAACACGACACCATAATAATCCTCGACTATGGCTCCCAGTACAGCCAGCTAATTGCCCGGCGGCTTCGGGAAGTAAACGTCTTCTGCTGCCTATACTCCTGGCGTAGCGCGGAAGATAAGGTCATGGAGCATAATCCAAGAGGCTTCATCCTCAGCGGAGGACCTAGAAGTGTCTATGACCAGAACGCTCCCGAATTGCCCCGATACGTGCTCGAGAGCGGATTGCCGGTTCTCGGAATCTGCTATGGGATGCAGCTCATCATTCACCATCTTGGTGGACGAGTAGCGCCAAGCCAAAAGCGCGAATATGGACCTTCGCTGTTGATGCGAAACGATCCCGAGAACCCGTTGTTTCAAGATTGGCACTCTGGCATGGATTTGGATGAAGAATTGCTTTCGGAGGATCAGGTATGGATGAGCCATGGTGACCGGGTTGAGGAATTGCCTCACGACTTCAAACCCATTGCTCACACGAGAAATTCGCCTTTTGCGGCTGCCGCAGATGTCGATCGCCACCTCTATTGCGTCCAGTTTCACCCAGAGGTTGCCCACACGCCAAAAGGACAGAAGATTCTGAGCAATTTTGCTTACAGTGTTTGTGGTTGTCGGGGTGATTGGACGCCAGCGCAGTACATCGCCGAACAGGTTAAATTCTTACGGGAACAAATCGGAGAGGGTAGGGTGTTGTTGGGTCTCAGCGGTGGGGTAGACTCATCTGTTGCAGCTGCGCTACTGAACCAGGCAGTCGGTGACCAACTTGTGTGCGTTTTCGTCGATCACGGCCTCTTACGCCATGGGGAAGCTATCCAAGTAGTCGAAACTTTCGGCGCAGAAGCCGGTTTTAACCTCATAGCGGTGAATGCCGTCGAAGAGTTCATGGAATCTCTCAGAGATGTCACCGAACCGGAGAATAAGCGGAAGATTATTGGTGAGCAGTTTGTGCGGGTATTCGAGCGAGAAGCGCGAAAATTGGGAAAAGTCGATTTTCTTGCCCAAGGCACGATCTATCCAGACGTGATTGAGAGCGCCAGAGGAGGTGAATCGGAGGCACACACGATAAAGACCCATCACAACGTCGGCGGGTTACCGGAGGATATGGACTTTGAGCTCGTCGAACCGCTTCGAATGCTATTCAAGGACGAAGTGCGCCGTATCGGCGGCGAGTTAGGAGTACCCGAACATATCGTCTGGCGACAACCATTTCCAGGCCCAGGATTGGCCATTCGCTGCCTCGGCGAGGTTACCTGGGAAAGACTTGAACGGCTGAGAGCCGCAGACGCCATATTTATCGATGAGTTGGAAAAAGCGAACTTACTAAGGCATGGGACTCAACAATCCTTTGCCGTTTTGCTGCCCGTGCGAAGTGTTGGTGTGATGGGAGATCAACGTACGTATGAGGAGGTGGTTGCGCTTAGGTCTGTGACGACCGATGATTTCATGACTGCAGACTGGGCTCGGCTTCCCTCCGCGCTCTTGGGGAGAGTCAGTAATCGAATCGTCAATGAGGTCATAGGGGTGAACCGAGTAGTATTGGACATAACGTCCAAGCCGCCAGGTACTATCGAGTGGGAATAACCGGAAAACAAAAAGGAGAACCGCCATGCGGTTCCCCTTTCTGGTTCTGTTTGTTTCTACTAGCGATATCTTTTATTCTTGTTCTTTTTCCTTTGCATGTTGAAGAACCAATTGTTCTTGAAGATGGCTTGGGACTCGCCCATATCGGAGATACTCCATTCCAAACACGCCGCGACCTTGGGTCATGGAACGAAGATCAGCCGAATACGTCTGAACCTCGGCAAGAGGCACTTCGGCCTTAACTATCGCTTTGGTTCCTTCTTGGTCCATACCGAGAACGCGAGCGCGACGGGAGTTGAGATCGCCCATGATGTCTCCCATATTTTCGGCAGGAACGGATACCGTAATCTCGTACACAGGCTCCAGTAGAACAGGATCGGCGGCAAGAGCGGCCTTCTTAAAGCACTCCCGGCCGGCTATCTGGAAGGCTATTTCCTTCGAGTCAACGGGATGCTCTTTACCATCGTAGACCACGGCCTTAACCCCGGTCATTGGAAAACCAGCTAAGGCACCGGACTGCAAAGCTTGACGGCAACCTTTTTGCACTGCCATGACAAATGGACCCGAGATAGCCCCACCGAAAACCTCCGAATCAAATTCGAATTCTTCGTCGTCATGCAACGATTCCAGCCGTAGGAAGACTCGGGCATACTGACCGGCCCCTCCAGTTTGTTTCTTATGGGTGTACTCAGCCCGACTGGTCTTAGTAATCGTCTCGCGATATGGAACTTTAGGGATGCTGGTTGTTAGGTTGACCCCAAACTTCGACTGCGCTTTTTTGACAGCGATATCGAGATGAGCCGTGCCCATTCCAGACAGAATAGTTTCTCGTGTCGCCGGTTCAGAACGCCAGCGAAGTGTCCGGTCTTCGGCCGCAAGACGGTTCAAGGCTGTAGTAAGTTTAGCAACGTCAGACTGAGAGACAGGATGAACGGCCAGCGAAGTAATGGGGTTGGGTTGTTTAACGGCATGGATCGCCAGCTTATACCCTTGGTCGCAGAGGGTGCCATCGGTGACCGAATCTCCGAGCTTCATCACACCACCAATATCTCCACTATGGAGTCTGGCAACCGGGATCTGGTCTTTTCCTCGCAAAATATTCAACGTTCCGACCCGAACCTCTGAGTCTAGTTCCGCATCCCATACCCGACTATCTGACTCAAGAATACCGCCGAAAATCCGCAAGTAACTCATCTTTCCATATGGATCCTCGCGCGTCTTGAATATGAAGGCTGCCAGCTGGGAGACATCGCTAATCTCGTATTCGGCCTCGTCGCCTGAAGGTCCGACGGCCGAAAAAGATCCCGAGCCATCAGGCGGGGGAAACAGGCTAGCCATGCTTTCTAATAGAGGCTTAACGGCAATACCGACCTGGGGAGCCGTATAAACTATGGGTGTTACCTGCCCGCTAGCCATCGCCGACCTCAGACCACTTCTTACTTCGTCTTTGGTGAGTTCTTCACCATCCAGATATTTCATTAGAAGCTCATCGTCACCCTCTGCCGCGGCTTCGACTAATTCGATTCGGGCCTCTTCGGCATCATCAGCCATATCGGCCGGGATATCCACCTGCTCATCATCAGTTCCTAGTCTCGCCTTCATTGTAAGCAGATCAACTACGCCCTTGAAGGATGATCCTTCACCGATCGGTAGCTGCAGATTGACGAAGGTGCCGGTTAGATTTTCGCCGATGCCGCTCATAGTTCGCTGGATGTTGACGTTCTCGCGATCCATCTTGTTGATCACCAATATCCGAGGCATCTGTTTCTCAGTGGTGTATTGCCAAACTAACTCAGTTCCAACCTCAACGCCTGCAACAGCCTCGACGAAAACCAGGGCGCTCTCAGTCACTCTAAGCGCACTGTTTACCTCGCCTGCAAAGTCAGCGTATCCTGGCGTGTCGAGGAGGTTGAGCTTAAGGTCGTCCCATTCAACAGGAGCAATCGCGGTGGCAATCGAACCCTGCCGGTTTATCTCCTCTTCTTCGAAATCCATGACAGCCGTTCCGCTGTCTACGCTTCCCATCCTGGTGGTGACTCCGGTGTCGAAGAGCAGGCGCTCGACGAAGGTAGTTTTGCCGGCGCCGTTGTGCGATACAAGCACGATGTTACGAATTTGTCCTGTCTGATATTCTTTCATTATGAGAAACCTCACGGGGATTGTTATTTGGAAAGAGCCAAGGAATAGATTTTAGATGAAAGGTCAAGGACTGTCAAAACCGTTTAGAAGCCGATTCTCGCGGGATTTAATCCCCGATATCGGATTTATTCGTACGTATCGACGTGCCCATTATCGGTGAGTAAGCAGGCCTGATATATTTCTTTCGGCGTGCTATACTGGCAGCAATCCGATGTACAACAATCTCATAACTTCGCTCGACGATATTTGGGAATGAGCGGGGTAGATGCAGCCTTATCTTCAATTCGTCGGCTTTTGTATTGACGCTTCCGATCAAGAGAATCCTGTTGCTGGGGATGACAAACCAATCCGATATTCAAAGCAAGTCGACTATCAAGACAAGGCGCCTGTCAGGACAAGGTGCCTATGAGGACAAAGTGCCTTTCAGGACATGGTGCCTATCAAAACTGCTGAAGCTAGTGGAGGACTTAAGAGGTGAGACAATATCTAGACCTGATGAGATATGTGCGAGATTACGGCGTAGAACGCCAAGATCGAACTGGGGTGGGGACGCTTAGTGTCTTTGGTTACCAGACAAGATTTGATCTTTCTGACGGTTTTCCAGCCGTTACGACCAAGAAGCTTCACCTTCGCTCGATAATATATGAGCTTCTGTGGTTTCTGATGGGTGATACGAATATCGGTTACTTGACGGAGAACCGGGTTTCCATCTGGGACGAGTGGGCTGATGAGAATGGCGATCTGGGGCCGATCTATGGATATCAATGGCGTTCGTGGCCTTCCTCTGATGGGGAGAGTGTTGACCAGATAGAGGTGGTGCTCGATCAATTAAGAACTGGTCCCTATTCACGCCGAATTGTGGTTTCGGCTTGGAACCCAGCCGAGATTGATAAGATGGCCCTACCCCCGTGTCATTGCCTCTTTCAATTCTATGTGGCTGAGGGTAGGCTTTCCTGCCAGCTCTACCAGCGTAGCGCAGATATCTTTCTTGGCGTACCGTTTAATATTGCCTCCTACGCGCTCTTAACGATGATGATCGCCCAGGTATCCGGATTAGAACCCGGTGAGTTCATTCATACATTTGGCGATGCCCATTTATACCTAAATCACTTAGATCAGGTTGAGCTACAACTGTCACGCGAGCCTTATCCTCTTCCTAGGATGGCGTTGAGCCAGGACAGAACCTCAATCTTTGACTTTCGATATGAGGACTTTGAGCTTGTTCATTACCAATGCCATCCGCACATCCCAGCGCCAATCGCCGTATAAGGTTTTCATGCGAATCTCGATCATAGCTGCAATGGATCGCAACCGGGTTATCGGCCGGGAGAATAAACTTCCATGGCACCTGCCGGCTGATTTGAGGTGGTTCAAAAAAAATACAGCAGGGAAAACTGTTGTGATGGGGCGGAAGACATTTGAATCGATTGGCCGTCCCCTCCCCGGACGAACTAACATTGTCTTATCACGTGACAAGAATTATCTGGCCGGGGGATGCATTGTCGTTCACACAATCGAAGAGGCAATCGACGTGGTCGATGATGAGGAAGAGATCATGATAATTGGGGGTGCGCAGCTTTTTAGGCAGCTAATATCACAGGCGCATCGCCTTTACTTAACGCGAATCGACGCCGAATTTGATGGGGATTCGTATTTTCCGTCGCTCGAATCTGACGAGTGGCGCGTCGTTTGGCGAGAAGAAATAGCGAAGTCTGAGGGCAATCCATACGGTCTTCAGTTTATAATAGTCGAGCGCGTTCATCCTGCAAACGTTTCAGCATGAATCCTATTCAATAAAAATCTCCACCCGTTCGCCCTCTTCTTCGTCGAGTACATCCATAACCTTTCCCTGGCTACCACTCTTAACGAGCTCTGTGATTTCGTCGAAGTCCATTCCCTCTAGTTCGGGAGAGAAGCGTGCTCCCATCTTCATACCAACGTTCACTAATCCCATTGGAATGTTTACGTTCACCTTGTTCTTGCCAGTTTTGGTATCGGTAACTCGAACACGGAACCAGCGAGGTTCACTGGCTCCCTTTAGCGGCGTCGATGGTTGGCTGTTTTTATCTTGCTCGAGGGCGCGAAGCAGCTCGGCGCCTTCTGAGGCACTGATTGTACCAGCCTCAATCATTTTCAAGATTTGCATTCGTTCTTCTGATGTTGCCATTTCCTGCTCCGTTATGTTTGGATACGAAAAGAATCTACTCATTCCCGTCTAAATTGAAACGCATCACTCTTAAGCTTCGTTTGACCTTGAAATCGGCTTCTCGCAGCAAACCGTTCATAAAGTGGTCATGAGCAAGATGGCTTGTAAGAAGCCGTCCTGAGCGGCTGCGTTTGATCTGAATGACCAGAGTCGAGAAGAGGGCTCGTTCTAGTCGACCTCTCCAATCAGCCGCGATCCGAATTGCCAATTCATGTGGTCGCGCCCATTCGCTTTCAACATAAGCAAGCCCGATCAGTCGCCGTTTTTGGGATCCTTCAAGAGGAACATCGGCGACCCAGGCGTTCATTCTTCTTCCATTGAAGAAATCGTTCATACGTCGCCAGAGGCTCATTTCGTATTTCTTTGCAGACGGTGGGTTAGGCCATCGTAGATCAAAAGGCATGCATCGACCGTCGAGCAAAAAAGCGGCCCTCTCATCCTTGCGCGAAAGTGGACGGATATTCACACCTGGGTTGATCTCAGAAGCGATAGTCCGGAGATGGACAGAATTTGATTCCCAGCGATTAACATCACCAAGCGTTTTGTAGTTGAGTACAGAATACAGCTGGATTGCTGCTTCATTGTCGCGCTCTACCTGCAACAAGATTTCCCGACCGCCGTGGCTTTGAATGTAATCCATTGATGAACTCATCAACCCTGTCGCGATTCCTCTTCTCCTATAATCGGGGTGGACTGCAACATTTGCTATGAGGTATCTGCCGCTCATGCGTGCCGCCAGCAACGACAACGTTCCAACGATTCGCCCATCTTCTTCCCATACAAGTCCAGGCGCGATGCCACGGAAATAGTCGCCAAGTCGATGGCCAAATAGCGACCCGGCATTCGAACCTGTGGAGCTGATCAACATGCGTTGTCCACGACCTCCGGGTAGAGGTCCAAAAGCCATATCTAATAGATCAAGGATTTGTCCAGAATCCTTGTATAGCTCGATTGGTCTTGGGCCGCTTGCCTGATGACCAGCAACCGCCGCAGGTACCGCCAACATCTAGATCGGATTAATTCTCCAGGGCATCAAGTAAGGTTCCAGCCTCATCCGGGGAGATGATTCCCTTCTCCACCATACGCAGGATCTTCAGCTGTTCCTCTTGCGTAGCCTTTTGCTCTTGTTTACCTGTCGTATTCTGGGCAGTCTTGCTTCTATCCACATTTGGACCCGCACCCCAGCGGGCCTGGCTGGAAGCCTTCTCTGCTCGGCGAACTGCCCTCGTAGCCGCACGTTCCGCTTTGGCTGCGACCTCCTGGGCCTTCTTCTCAATCTTTGCAGTAAATTTGGGACCGAATTCGTTTTCCATTCGCAGAGACCAGGCGGTCATATGGGCGTTAATCTCGTCTGAGATCTGCTCACCCAGATCGGCTAAATCAAAGCCAAGGTCAACCGTATAGTCGCCATTCGCTGTCTGGTCCCAGGGGTCCTTTGCTGTGGACAATTCCTTGAGGATGATACGGCCCTTCGCATTCAGGATCAAGACTGCTCCATCTTCACCGATTCGACCGCTTAGATTATTGTCCCCTTCTGCAATATCTACTAGAGGTAATTTGTTCTTGATCTGTGAGGCATTCGCCTCAACAACCACTGGTATCTCGGGAGGCCACAATATCACAATGTCGCCGTCTGCACTAATCCGGTGTTTTCCAAGCGCCAATCCGCCGCGCAATCGGACATCGCCACGAATCGCAAGGGAGGTGACCACCCCTCCGATGTTGCGTAGGTTCACGTCGCGATGGCCTTTATCGATGGTGACATCGCCATTGATCGTCCGGAGGGAAAAATCACCCATAACTGCTTGCACTTCCATTGCACCATTCACATTCCTGGCTGCGCAATCGCCGTTCACAGTGCCGAGTTTTACATCGAACACGTTACGAAGCACACAATCGCCTGAAATATCCCCAGCCCTGAAAGACCCATTCAAGTTTTTCACGTACATGTCGCCGCTTATCTTATTCGCGCTGACGCTCGCTAGGTTAAGCAGAGACGCATCTCCCCCAACGTCGCCAATAGCTAGATCTCCTTCAAGATTCTTGATAGCTAGGTCAGCGGCGGATGTCTCAATGCGAACAACCGAAGCGACAGGAACCATGATGGACAGGTCCGACTCGCTATCGATCAAGTACTCTTTCTCGTTCTCCTCAGTCGTATACGACTGACCATTGATAAGCATAGCTGATTCGGTCCATCCGCGAACGCGGAGATCGCGCTTGCATCGGATGTTTATTACCGGAGCCTTACCTGTTTCATATCTATCTTTGCCCATAACAACCACTCCCGTATCAATGAGTCCTGGTGACCTGTATAACGTATACTTTCGGCTGACAATCAATCCACGAAGATCAGAACTCGTTCGCCGTCTTCATCGTCTTGAACGTCAACCAATAAGCCCTTCTCATTACTCATGTAACGAGAGAGCTCATCTACATCCAATCCAGCTACTTCCGGCGCAAATCGTTTTCCTATTGATAGTCCATACTTCACTAGCCGTATCGGAATATTAACCTTTACCTTGCTCTTGCCGGTTTTCATGTCTGAAACATGGACATGGAACCAGCGTGGTCGACCGCCATTTCCACTGCCTTCGACCATAGGCACCTGAGGCTCTTCCTCCTTTAGTATCTTAATAGATTCCTCTTGTTCGGGTTTATCGATCTCGACGCCGCTAAGCAATCTTGTCGCCTCATCGATATCAATCTTGCCGCTGGCGACCATTCCCAATATCTCTCTGCGGTCTTCACTATTCATCAATTACCTCCAGTGATTCACTGTTTAAGCTGCTGATTAATTGCGGAGCAATTCGATTGCTTCCTCGGCCGAGATATCGCCACTGGATACTTGGGCGAGTATTTCCTTTCGTTCCTCTTCAGAAATAGGTTCCTTACCGGCCTCACCTACCTCGTATCCCAAAGCACGTATTACTTCGTTCAAACGGGCCCTCACTGCCGGGTAGGACAATCCCATCTCCTGCTCGACCCGGTTAATCTTCCCTTCACATCGGATGAAAATCTCGACGAAAGCTAACTGTTCGGGTCCCAAGTGATAAAGCCGTCCCAACGCAAAGTGACCGCCAACCTCTGTGTCGCAGTTCCGGCATTGGAGTCGTGTCACCTCAAGTTTCTCACCACAAATAGGGCATTTTCCAATGACTGGATTCATCCTATTCCCCTCCTCGGATTTCGTCTTGTGAAATGTTCATGTGATGTATTGAAATCAAATACTTCTTACAGATTATCTTAGAATTCATCAATGATTAGTTAATAATATTTATATATGCATTAATATTATTCATATCTCGAGAGTTTTGTCAAGTATTTTTTTGTGACTGGCTTGGGTGAATTTCAAATCAGTGGCGGGATACGGTATCAACAATACCTTGATGACTGCGGACAGCTCCGGGAATCCTCTCGACTTGCTCCTTAATCGTCGCCATTGCAACATATCCAAATCCGAGAATGCATGCTGACATGAATAGAATGGGCCAGTAGTTCGCTTTCTCTATGCTGACAATCAGACCGAGGAATGCGTATAACATTAACAGTAGTTCGATACATACTATCCAATCAAATGGTAATCGATAGGTGGGTAACGTGCTTTTCCCACCAACATCGTAGCCCTCATTCGCATTTCCCTTTGGCGTCCGGACAAAATCGTTCGGACGGCGACCGATGGCTTCCATAATCGCCCGGCTATTCGATGGGGCTAAACCAATAGCAATGAGTAATAACGCTGGCATATAGCGTAACCGGCTCAACCAGTCTCCATAGAGGGAATGTTGACCATAAACGAATAGCAATGGTTGAGCAAGACTAGCTAGACCAAACAGCAGCAAAATGGCCGGTGGCTTATATCCAAGGTATATCAAGGGTACTTGAACGAGGAGCAGTAGGAGCATAAGCAGATGGGTCGTGTAGCCAGCCATGGATATAAGGGCATAAACTCTGGCAATTGGTGAGTGGCGTCGCGTGGTCAGAATCGATGGTCCAAATTTCACCAAACATTGGGTAGAACCCTTAGCCCATCTCGACTGTTGATTTTTATAGGCTGATATCGTTCTTGGCAACTCGGCCGGGGCGACGACGCCATTAAGATATCGAAATTGCCAACCCCTTAGAATAGCTCGTGTGCTGAGGCAAAGATCTTCGCAAACGGTGTCGTCTTCCCAGCCCCCAGCGTCTTCTAGGCAGCGACGACGCCATATCCCGGCCGATCCGTTGAATTTCGGGAATAAATTGGCCCGATGCCTAACGCTCTGTTCCATTACAAAGTGTTTGTCCAGGGCGATGGTTTGCGCGGCTGTAAGAGCCGATTCTCTCCGGTTCAAGTGACCCCACCGAGCTTGTATCATGCCCAGTTCAGGCTCACTCAAGAAGTGGGGAATAGTTTGGCGCAGATAATTCGGTTTTGGAACAAAATCAGCGTCAAAGACAACGATGAATTCACCTTTAGCGTCAACCAGGCCAGCCTCAAGGGCGCCAGCCTTAAAACCGAGCCTTTCACACCTGTGGCGCAAATCGATATCAATACCCTGCCCTCTAATTCTATTTGCCAACGCGGTAGCGATTTCTGTTGTACTATCCGTTGAATCGTCGAGGATCTGGATCTGCAGTCGATCAGCCGGATAATCAAGGTTTGCTACTGATTCGATTAACCTTTCTACGACGAGCCGCTCGTTGTATATTGGGAGTTGAACCGTCACAAAGGGCAATTCGTTATCAGGAACATCGGGGCAGGGGAAGCTGTCGTGACGGTGTCTCCAGTAAAACCAGATTGTGACGAGGCCGAGCATGCCGAAAATAGCAATCCCCGCGACCGCGCCAATATATATACCGCTTAGCCAGAAAACAATCATTCAGAACTGCCCTTGTTTGAGCGCTTTGTAATAGCCTTTATTCGCTTGGTCACCGTGCTTCTTGGCAACAGGATCCGGCGTTTACAACCCTGGCACACTAACCCAATATCAACGCCAAGACGCACAATCTCCCACTCAAAACTTCCACAAGGATGCTTTTTTCGAAGTCGAACAATGTCACCTAGTTCAAGTTGCGCACTCATATTCCCTGATTATATTGTCGGCATGCAAAGACCAACAAGCTATAATGGGGCTGTATCTCCGATGGAAGCACAATAATATGTTTATTATCTCCCTCATTCAGCGAAGTCCTGGATTAGCTATAGCCTTCGCGATCACCGCGATTCTGGCATTTGCATACCATGAATTCGCCCATGCGTTTGTCGCCGACCGATTGGATGATCCGACACCTCGCTCTTTCGGCCGCCTGACTCTCAATCCATTAGTCCACATAAATGCATTCGGTATTTTGATGCTTTTTCTCCTGGGTTTTGGTTGGGCGACGACGCCGGTAAATCCGAACCGGTTGCGCGGGAATCCGCGAACCTCCATGGCTGTCGTCGCCGTCGCAGGGCCGTTGACGAACCTCTTAATGGCCTTGATCTACGCGGTGCCTATCCGTTTGGGCATTATCACGCCTTCTTTTTCAACTGGAATCCTGCCAACACCATTTGAAATAGCAATAATGGGTATCTATATTAATATCGTCTTATTTGCCTTTAATCTCTTGCCAATTCCCCCTCTTGACGGTTTTACGATATTGCTCGGTTTGCTGCCGGCTGAAATGGCATACCAGTTGGGGGCATTGAGACAATACGGTCCTATGTTGTTGCTGGCGATTCTTATTCTGCCGTCGCTGCTCGGATCCAGATATAACGTCTTTTCTTTTGTCATCGATCCGATTATGGGCCTCCTCGTTCCCGTACTCACTGGCCTTGATTATGGTATTTTTCTCTGGTACTTACAGTTTTAGCTGCTATCAATGGGGGTAATCCGGCGGGCGAGGTACCGCGTTTGGCAATTCTGGCGTTCCTTTCGGCCCGCTTCTTTTTCCCCGGAACACGAGGAGGTCGTCGCCTCAATTTTGAATGCACAGGAGATGATCCTCTTTCAACATCAGTCTCTTCCGGACAAGAGTCATTGTTTCCGTGTCATGCGCTTACTAGAAGATTCGGGCCAAAAGGATCAGGACTTGCTAGCAGCCGCTATCTTGCATGACGTGGGGAAAACAAAAACGAAGATGGCCTGGTGGGATCGCCCCTTGGTTGTGTTATCCGAGGCTTTCATCCCATCCTTGGCTGAGCAATGGGCAAAGGGATCCGGAAAGGGTTGGAGCCGGCCCTTTGTAATCAAGGCCAGGCATGCAGAGTGGGGGGCAGAGGAAGCTTCGGCCGCGGGATCATCGGACCTTACTGTTGAGCTCATCCGGCGTCATCATGAAGCTTCGAGGTCTCTTGAGGAGACCCATATTAATCAAAAAGTCGAACCGGATAATTCTGACCCGGAGCGATTGTTAGCCTTGTTGCAATGGGCTGATGGTATAAACTGAGGATCAGTCAGAACCTTGTTTGTGATCTGAATCGTACGTTAGTTGACAACTGAGGACACCATGAAGACAAAAATGGTTAGTATTGTGGGATTGGATAAGGAGACTGCCTCCATAGGTATGGCTCTACGGGAGTCAGATTTAGGTCTCTCGGTTCTCGGACATGCGAGAGAAAAGAAAGAGGCCCAAGAAGCGCGAGATATCGGTGCCGTGGATGAGACGACGGGCAATCTGGTTAAAGCAGCTCAATCGGCCGATATCCTAATTATCAAGACACCCTACTCGGATCACGCAGTCACTTTGGAGGTCATCGGAGATGAGGTTCAGGATCACACGCTGATCGTAGATATGAGCAAGTTGAAAGGAGCCAGTTTAATGCTTGCCGATAAATATATCAGGCAAGGTCACTACATCGGTGCGAATCCAGTTCTGGCGGCAGCATGGCTATCAGATGGCCAGTTGGGGATTGAAGCAGCTCACGCTGATCTGTTCGAACACAGCATTTTCTGCCTTATGCCGTCTGTAAAGGCAGATCCAAAGGCTGTTGAAACAGCTGTGAATCTTGGAAGGATCCTGGGAGCCACGCCCTATTTCCTCGATCCCCATGAGTACGACAGTCTCATGCAAGGTGTTGAGACCCTGCCAGCTTTGCTAGGCGCGGCGATGTTCCGGGCAGTGAGCCAAGCCACGGGCTGGCGCGACCTTCTCCGTTTCGCAGGCCTCGATTTTGCGCTGGCGACGTCTTCCATCGAAAATCGAGATATTGCTCCCGTGGCTCTTAATGACAAAGAGGCCACGCTAAGGTGGCTGGATGCGGCGCTAGCCGAGTTACAGGTCATGCGAAGGCTTGTTGCCGATGGAGACCAGGAGCGTCTTTCTCTCGTTCTTGAAGATGTAGAGAAGGATCGGTATCGATGGCTCGATGAACGCGCAAGGAACGCATGGACTGACGACACTTCATCGCCAGATGTCGGATCTGTTAACATCGGAGCCCAACTTTTCGGATTCAGACGCGGTTCTAGCAAAAAAGATTCGAAATAGCTCTGCTCGCTCTCATGGCGTCCATTAGTAATCTCGAACAAAAAGCAAAAAAGGTCTTGATGGTAGCTCCGACCTCCTTTTTTAAGGATTATGGAGGACATATCCGGATCTTGGAGGAAGCGACGTCCCTTCAGAACCTGGGACACTCGATCGCCATTGTAACCTATCATATGGGCGACAACATGCCGGGCTTGACGATACGTAGAACCTGGCCTCTGCCATATCGAGCGGACTATGAAGTCGGTTCATCGCGCCATAAGGTCACGTTCGACATCTATTTGTGGCTTAAGACGATCCAGGTCGGTTTACAATTCCAGCCAGATCTTGTTCATGGTCATATGCACGAAGGTGCCCTGATCGGTGGCTTTATCGCCAAGCTACTTCGCGTCCCTCTCGTATTCGACTTTCAGGGTAGTCTGACCAGTGAGATGGTTGATCACGGGTTCCTTGCTCAGAACGGAGTGGCGTACTCGTTCGTTAGGAAGATTGAAAAGTTGGCATGCAGGATTCCAGATGCCATCCTAACTAGTTCTCTTCACGCCAAAGATCTGCTCATTGAGGAATTTGATGTTGATGGCGATTCAATATACCCGATGCCAGACTGCGTCGATACCGTCCGGTTTGATCCAGAACGAGTTTCTGATGCCGAAAAGATGGCCCTTAAACAGAATTTGGGAATTCCTTTGGGTTTGCCAGTCGTCGTGTACCTGGGTCTTCTCGCCGATTACCAAGGAATACCAGAGATAATAAAGGCAGCGGCAGCTCTGAATGGGGCTGGATCGGAAACCTTCTTTCTCGTTATGGGTTTTCCAAAATCCGATCACTATCAGGAATTGGCCAACCACCTTGGCGTTGCCGATCGAGTTCTATTTACAGGGAAAGTCCAATATCGTGACGCTCCCCGATATCTGTCTCTTGGCGATGTGGCCGTATCGGCGAAGATGTCCGACACAGAAGGAAGTGGAAAGGTGTTGAACTATATGGCGATGTCGATACCAGTTGTTGCCTTTGACACAACGGTTCACCGGGAATACCTGGCGGAACATGGCGTGTATGCAGCGGTCGCGGATTACTCAGCATTGGCAAAGGGAATCAAAGCCCTGACTCAGGATTCGGAAAGAGCTCAATCTCTCGGGAATGAGCTGCGTTTAAGGGCTAAGAAAATGTACAGTTGGGAGGAAGCTGGAAAAAAGATTTCGAGCCTCTACAATCTCTTGACACGCTGAAAGTTATTAGCTATACTAATTATTCGCATACTAATCGCTTGAATTACAGGAACAGGGTGGGAGTTACCACACAAGTAGTAAAGTCAATTCGTACAATTATTGGATCTAAAGAGCGAAATAGAGACAACATTGATTCAGGGGTGCAACGGTAGACGTTGCGCCCCTTATTTATGGAGACTTGGCTCATTCGCATGTAGCAGGGAGCAGGTGATAATTCATGAAAGACCGTCCAATTAAATCCTATGCACGTACAACTGATCCACTCGAATTACCAACCCTGATCGATATCCAGCTGAATTCATTTGAGGTGTTTCGCAATGAGAGTCTGGCAGAACTCTTTGAGGAAATATCTCCGATCGTCAGCTTCAATGGTGATCTTAGTCTCTATTTTCCGAGTAATCACCCTGAAGTGGAAGGCTTCGATTTGAAGTATTGGTTTGAGGAGCCGAAATATAACGTGGATGAATGTGTTGAGCGCGATATGAGCTACGCAGCGCCACTTTATGTTAAGGTAGTCCTCTATAGCACTGATTTGGATCAGCCAATTGCCCAAGATATCTTTATGGGCGATTTTCCCATGATGACACCATCGGGTACGTTCATCATTAACGGCACCGAGCGGGTAGTTGTTAGCCAGCTGATTCGGTCACCCGGTGTTTATTTCGAGGTCCAGGAAGAGAGGACAACTGGACGTCCATTGGCTATGGCCAAGCTTATACCGGATCGTGGCGCCTGGATGGAGTTTGAAACCCGGAAGACTGATTACTTGACGGTAAAGTTTAATAGAAAGCGGACCGTACCAATCACGCTTTTTCTCAAGGCGCTCGCAGGCGTTGACGATCTTCTCGGTGACACACTTATTAAAGAAGGAACAGACGAGGAGATTCTCAAGCTCTTCGAGGATGTAGACACCGATCCGGAGCATGTCTATATTCAGGGAAGTATCGAGCAGGAACCTGCCTGGGATCCGGACAAACCTATCGCCGAGCAGGCGTTGATTGAATTCTACAAGCGAATGAGACCAGGCGACCCGCCGACGCTAGATAACGCAAAGCAGTACATGGTTGAGCAATTATATGATCAACGTCGATACGATCTAGCTCGCGTAGGACGCTATAAGTTAAACAAGCGGTTGAATCTTGAAGAGATCATCCCCGAGACTCACCGCACTTTGACCCAGCATGACATCATTCGCCTTGTGAAGCGAATGATCTTGATCAACAATGCCCAGATTGGACCGGATGACATCGATCACCTTGGTAATCGTCGAGTCAAGACGGTTGGCGAGCTATTGCAAGCGAAACTGCGGGTCGGATTGCGCCGAATGGAGCGGGTAGTACGTGAACGTATGTCGATCCGGGACGTTGAGACGCTCACCGCTGTGACATTGATTAACATCAGGCCAGTCGTTGCCGCTATCCGCGAATTTTTCGGAAGCTCTCAGTTGAGCCAGTTCATGGAACAGGCGAATCCATTGGCAGAATTAACCCACAAGCGAACGTTGTCTGCCCTGGGTCCGGGTGGTCTGCGAAGAGAGCGTGCTGGATTTGAAGTCCGGGATGTTCACCATAGTCACTACGGTCGTATCTGCCCCATCGAAACGCCCGAAGGACCAAATATCGGCCTTATTGGCCGGCTGGCAACCTACGGAAGGGTGAACAGCTACGGATTTATCGAGACGCCGTATCGCCGGGTAATTAATACCATAGCCGGCGACGAAAAAGGATTGGCAGGGCACGATGCAATCGAAAACATTGTCGATCCGGACAGCGGTGAGATCATCGTCGAAGCAGGCAAGCGCATAAACCGAAATCACGCCAAGAAAATTAGGGAAGCCGGCATCGAGAGTGTGAGAGTAATACCGTTTTTGACTGATGACATCGTATATATGTCAGCTGACGAAGAGGACCGGTACACAATTGCGCAGGCGAATGCCGAATTAGACGCAAGAAGACAATTTGTCGGTACTAGAATTTCGGCGCGCAGAAATCAGCAGTTCCGATTTTCGTCGGTTCAGAGAATTGATTTTATGGATGTGGCCCCCCGCCAGATCGTCGGAATCTCCGCGGCGCTTATCCCCTTCCTGGAGCATGATGACGCAAACAGGGCCTTGATGGGCTCAAACATGCAGCGCCAGGCGGTTCCTTTGCTAACTCCTGATGTCGCAGTTGTTAGCACTGGGATGGAGTGGCAAGCCGCTCTAAACTCGGGACAGGTCGTGATCGCCGATGAAGATGGCGAGATCATTAGCGTTACTGGCGACAGGATCGTGGTCACCACGGACAACGGCCCCCATACCTACAATCTTAGAAAGTACAATCGCTCGAATCAAAGCACGTGCATTGATCAGCGACCAATAGTTGTCAAAGGCCAACGAATTAAAAAAGGAACGATACTCGCCGACAGCTCATCTACTAAATACGGTGAACTCGCCCTTGGACAGGATGTTATCGTTGCCTTCCTATCATGGGAGGGCGGTAATTTCGAGGATGCCATTTTAGTAAGTGAACGGCTGGTTCGTGAAGATAAATTCACCTCAATTCACATTGAAAAGCATGAACTTGAGGCGCGCGATACCAAGCTTGGACCCGAAGAAATAACCTACGATATTCCCAACGTCAGTGAGGATGCTCTGAAAGATCTGGACGAGCGCGGAATCATCAGGGTCGGCGCCTATGTGAATGAAAATGACGTTCTGGTCGGCAAGATTACGCCAAAAGGTGAAAAAGAGCTGAGTCCAGAAGAGAAACTTCTGCGGGCGATTTTTGGTGACAAAGCGCGTGAGGTGAAGGATTCTAGCCTTCGATTGCCGAACGGTGCGAGGGGGAAGGTGGTTGACGTACAAGTCTTTGATCGCCAACAGGATCGTGACTTACCGGCTGGAGTTGAAACGATGGTGCGTGTTTCTGTCGCCCAGCGAAGGAAGATCTCCGAAGGAGATAAAGTCGCAGGGCGGCATGGCAACAAGGGCGTGGTGTCGAAAATCGTGCCAGTTGAGGATATGCCCTTCCTTCCAGACGGCACGCCTGTAGACATAATATTGAATCCGATCGGCGTCCCTGGTCGTATGAACCTGGGCCAAATTTTGGAGACGCATCTCGGCTGGGCGGCCACTCGCCTAGGTTTCCGGGCGGTTACCCCGGTATTCGACGGAGCTAACGAGGTCGAGATAGCAGCCGAATTGGCAAGAGCGTGGCTCGTTGATAGGGGCTGGGCTGTGGTTACCGAGTGGGCCTGGGATTGGCTAGAAGAAATCGAATACGACACCGAAACGTTGGATGATGACGACGAAGCTCGAGGCTTTTTCATTTCGGCTTGGTTGGCAGAAAGCGGCTACGACATCGATCGCTTAGCCACCGACAACAACTACGCGAAGCATACCATTGCCAGCGAGTGGCTGAAGGAACGAGGCTGGGATCCTGAATTATTCTTGCCAACTGAAACGAGCGAGCTACGCAAAGCAGATTGGGAAAAATTCAACGAGAAGGCAATTGAAGTATGCACACGCGAATGGTTTGCCTTTATGAAGGAAACTTACGGCGAGGATCTCGCGGATGAATTTGATATTGATCCTGTGACGATCGCCTACAATAAGCTAGCCGAGAAAGCAGCGCGGATGTCCCTGGCTAAAAGTATACCTTTGCCGGTTCTCGGCAAAGAGAGATTGATTGATGGCAAATCCGGGCATCCATTTGATCAACCGGTAACGGTAGGTGTCATTCACATGCTGAAACTTGCCCACCTTGTTGAGGATAAAGTCCATGCCAGGTCGACCGGGCCTTACTCATTGGTAACTCAGCAGCCTCTTGGTGGTAAGGCTCAATTTGGCGGCCAGCGATTTGGTGAGATGGAGGTTTGGGCGTTGGAGGCCTATGGCGCTGCCCATACCTTGCAAGAGATGCTGACCGTAAAATCAGATGATGTCCAGGGGCGCGTGAAAACCTACGAGGCCATTGTCAAGAGTGAGAAAATCGACGAGCCTGGCATTCCGGCTTCATTCCGAGTCTTGGTTAAGGAGTTACAGAGTCTAGGCCTATCAATAGAAGCGGTTACCGAAGCTGGAACAACGATTCGCTTCGGCAAGGAAGACGACAAGCGTCAACGACATTGGGTCGGGACAGGCCTAATGGACCTTGCTAGGAACCGGTAATTTCGGGCTTTGAGCCGGAGTAACGTGCCATTTGCGTTAAATTGGAAATCAGGTCTGATCTTTATTGACAATAAATACCCATATGGTAAAATCGCGGTTTGGACTTTCTAACGAGCCGTGACTTGACAAAGACATAGTCGAGCCGAGTCACGAACTGGATAACAGAATTTATTCGGAGGCCATCGAAGTGTATTCGATGGCCTCCATTGATGAGTAGATATAGGAAGTCAGGTTAACAGAAAGCGAATCGGCCAGACGACTGAAACCAGACAACGGTTTAATCAAGGAGAGTGGAATAGTGCCGACTATTAATCAGCTGACACGGAAAGGGCGTAAACGAAAGGCGAAGAAAACGAAGGCGCCTGCATTGCAATACACCTTCAACTCCTTTCGACAGCGACGAACCAAGCAGCCCAAAGGGGCTCCGCAAAAACGCGGTGTATGCACCCAGGTAAAAACGATGCCGCCGAAGAAACCAAATTCGGCTCTTCGGAAAGTTGCCCGTGTCCGTCTGACAAACCATATCGAGGTTACGGCCTATATCCCTGGAGAAGGCCACTCGCTGCAGGATCACTCCGTGGTTTTGGTCCGAGGTGGCCGAGTTAAGGATTTACCGGGCGTGCGGTACCACATTGTACGAGGCACGCTTGACGCCGAAGGCGTAGATAGCCGGAAGCAAGGTCGCTCAAAGTATGGAGTAAAGGCGCCTAAGTAGTTAAGGCGCGCGGAGTATTAAAGATGCCAAGACGTTATCGTCCAGAAAGAAGAAAAGTCGTGCCAGATCTGCGTTACAACAGCGACACCGTTCAGATGTTCATCAACCGCATGATGTTTGGCGGTAAAAAGAGTACGGCGCAGCGGATAATGTATGAAAGCTTTGACCTTATTGAACAAAGAACAAAGCAAAATCCACTCGAGGTCTTTGAGCGAGCTATGAACCGGGCGACGCCACAGGTTGAGGTTAAACCTCGTCGTGTGGGTGGCGCTACCTACCAGGTGCCGATGGAGGTACCTGTTCATCGGCAAACGTCACTGGCAATTCGTTGGATCCTTCAGGCAGCGCGTACCAGGGGTGGTCGATCAATGGCTGAGAAGCTCGCAGCTGAATTCATGGATGCAGCCAGTGGACAAGGTTCAGCAGTAAAGAAGAAAGACGACTCTCACCGAATGGCTGAAGCAAACCGAGCTTTCGCTCACTATCGATTTTAAGTTTTAAGACACATTAGCTTGTACCGTATCTTTTTGTTATTTGTGATTGATTGTCATGACTCGCTATTCTCTGGACAAGGTTCGTAATATCGGCATCATTGCTCACATTGATGCTGGTAAGACGACGACAACAGAACGGGTCCTGTATTACACAGGACGCATTCACCGCATGGGCGAGGTTCATGATGGAACTGCAACCATGGATCATATGATCCAGGAACAGGAACGAGGCATCACGATCACATCGGCGGCGACAACCGCCTACTGGAAAGACCATCAGATCAATATTATTGATACCCCAGGGCATATCGATTTTACAGCTGAGGTTCAGAGATGTTTAAGGGTCTTAGATGGAGGCGTCGTCGTTTTTGATGCCGTGGCCGGTGTTGAGCCCCAGTCAGAGACGGTATGGCGCCAGGCAGACCAATACGGCGTACCTCGCATTTGTTTTGTTAATAAAATGGACAGGGTCGGAGCCGATTTTGAGCGTACAGTTGAGATGATCAGGGATCGCCTTAAAGCCAACCCTCTGCCAATTCAGTGGCCGATTGGAGACGAGTCCAATTTTCGCGGAATCGTCGATCTCTTGACCATGGAAGCGGCCATTTGGCTGGAAGAAGATTTGGGCGTCCAGTCTGTGGCAGCAGAGATTCCGGACGATGTATTACCAAGTGTTCTCGCTGCTCGCGAGCGCATTTTGGAAAACATCGTTGAGACCGATGACGAGCTTGTGGTTCGCTACCTGGACGGTGAAGAAATTTCGGTCGATGAGCTTCGAGCAGCATTACGAAGGGCGACTATTGCAGGTTCTGTAACCCCGGTTTTATTGGGATCGGCACTCCGAAATAAGGGCATTCAGCGCGTAATGGACGCCGTAGTTTATTACTTGCCATCGCCGCAAGACATTCCTCCGATAATGGGGAAGAGCGTCAAAAGCGGTGAGATGGAGCCCAGGCCGCCTGAAGATGATGGACCTCTTGCGGCCCTCGTGTTTAAAATTGTGGCTGATCCATATGTTGGCCGGCTTGCATATTTCCGTGTCTACTCCGGAAGAGTAAAGGCTGGATCCAAGGTAATTAACAGCACAAAGAATAGAAAAGAAAGAATCGGTCGTGTGCTTCGGATGCACGCGGATCGACGAGAAGATTTGGATTACGTATTAGCAGGCGATATTGCGGCTACCGTTGGGTTAAAAGATACCTTCACTGGTGAAACTCTTTGTACACAGGAGTCTCCGGTTGTCTTAGAGTCAATCGAATTTCCGGAACCGGTCATTTCTTTGGCAATTGAGCCCAAAACTAATCTCGACCAGGACAAAATGGGCATCGCTCTTCGGGCGCTGTCTGAAGAAGACCCGACCTTTCGCGTTCGAACCGACGATCAGACGGGCCAGACGATCCTTTATGGTATGGGTGAACTGCACCTGGAGGTCCTTGTCGATCGTATGTTGCGCGAATATCGGGTTGCGGCCAACGTAGGCAAGCCCCGCGTTGCCTATCGAGAAACGATTACCCGGAAAGTAGAGAAGGCTGAGGGACGTCTTGTTCGCCAGACTGGTGGTAAAGGTCAATTCGGCCATGTTGTTTTGCGGCTCGAACCGTTGGGGCCTGGTAGTGGTTTCATTTTTGAAGACGCCATCGTCCGGGGCGCGATTCCGAAGGAATTCGTAAAGTCCGTAAAAGATGGTATTAGTGAAGCTATGGAGAGTGGTGTGTTAGCCGGATATCCGATGGTGGATATCAAAGTTACGGTTTATGATGGTTCGTACCACGAGGTAGATTCATCAGAATTAGCCTTCAAAATTGCGGCTTCCATGGCATTTAAGAATGGTGCGATGAGGGGTCAACCTGTCCTGATGGAGCCCATCATGGACGTAGAAGCAGTAATACCTGACGAGTATACCGGCGATGTAATTGGAAACCTCTCTTCAAAACGAGGTGACATCGAAGGCATGCATACGCTTGGCAACGGCGTTCGCTCGATAAAGGTGAAAGCACCGCTTGCGGAGATGTTTGGATATGCTACATCGTTGCGCTCGATGACTCAAGGGCGCGGCACGTTCACAATGGAATTCGATCATTATGCCCCTGTCGGCAAAGAGATAGCCGACCAGATAGCGGTGGGTGGTAGATAACTGGTTAAGCGGCGCTTTGCGCCGCTCACATTACTGATTAGATTAATTTTGTAGAATTGACGGAAAGGATGACGGAGTATGGCCAAAGAGAAATTTGTAAGAGATAAGCCACACTGCAACATCGGCACCATTGGACATATTGACCACGGCAAGACAACCTTGACCGCGGCAATAACCAAGGTGCTGGCCATGAAGGGTATGGCAGATTTCCGGGCGTTCGAGTCGATCGATAACGCCCCTGAAGAGAAAGAACGAGGCATCACGATCGCCATCGCTCACGTGGAGTATGAGACCGATAATCGGCACTATGCCCATGTCGACTGCCCTGGGCACCGTGACTATATCAAGAACATGATCACCGGTGCGGCCCAGATGGACGGCGCGATTCTGGTAGTAGCCGCGC
>JBARZW010000069.1:0-6857 GCA_049650305.1 Promineifilaceae bacterium (SeqCode) | reverse complement strand
CCGCTAGACCAGTTGACCCGACGAACGTAGCCGCGCCGCTAGAGCGGTTTATTGTATAGATCGCGTCGTTCACGATGTCATGCCCGTAAATCTCGCCCGCGCAATTGATGGAGAGATCGATCATGATCTGGGCGCCGGTGTCGCCGATTGTCGTGAGTGCTCCTGTCGCGAGATTGACCGAATATAACGTGGTAACGGTAGAATCAGAAGCGGTTGCGAATGCCTGGTTAGTCATAGGGTCAATGGCTAGACCGGTAACTGTCTTCACGCCCGGGGGCACGCTCGATCCAATTGGAGAAAATGCGCCAGTAACTAGGTTAATCGTACCCAGCATATTGGAGTTGCTTTCATGAGCGTACAAAGTAGTGGCGCTGCTGTCAAAATCCCAGCCAAAGTACGTATTTGTTGGTTCTGGAGCAATCTGCGTTTGAACTGGGTAGTTGTTTAACAGATGTGTGGCAATTTCTTCCCGGTAAAACATTTCGAAAATGTAGGCTGTGTCAGTGGGTCCAGAAGAGTCAGGATTTGAAGTGAGTGTTGTCCTGAGATCGTCCAGGCACTGTTCGGCGTAGCCCTCCGGTACAGGCAAGAGAGAGTTGGCTAACGCTTCACAATCAAGAACAGGTTGATCAGAATTCGTATTCGCGGCAACAGCCGCCACAAAAAGGAGACTAGAAAGCAATGCGACGACTTGGAGTAGATTCTTCTTAGGCATGGATGGCCCTCTTTTGTGTGACGTAATTTGTAAAGCGGGAAATGTACTTGCCATTATTATAGCAGGATCGACGGTTTAACTTCAGGATCAGATCTGGACAGTCAACAACTTGGTTGATGACAGCCTCAATACTCCGTTAGACCGAATCAACGCTTACCGAAGACTGAATCCCCGTATTGACGCAAAAATCTGCCGACCTTCTGCGATGGTTCATTGATGACTTTATGAACCACAAGATCATGACAAACGTTACATGACAGAATTGAGTTTTTGTGATTACTTATAGGATGTTGAGGAATTCGGCAAATCATTAGTGGTAAACGTTCTTGGAGGTTTCAGATGCTCTGCCATAACTGTGGGGCTTCTCTGCGCGATGAGGCAGTTTTCTGCGGTAACTGTGGTGTATCTGTAACCGCCCAGGTACCAGTAGTTACTCCTGTATTGCCTGAGGAGGCTGACCGGGGGCTAGATCGGGTCGTTGACGAAACTCCCGAGGAACATCTTTTGGGTGTCTCAACCGTTCCAAAGGAGGAAGATAGCCTTGTTAAGGATCAGCCTGCAGTGCCTATCGTAATGCCGCCACCAACGGTAGCGCCCCCTGCGAAGTCGCCAAGGCCTTCAGGGTCGGGTTCTTTCCTGCCCTGGATTCTTGTCGGGTGCATTGTTCTATTCGGGTGCTGCCTGGCAATTGTGGCAATCCTGACTTTCTTTTATGGTGGACCAGCTGAACTAATGGACTTGTTCGCTAGGCCAACCGAGGTATCGACGGAGGAAGCTGAAGATACGGCTACGCCTACACCTTCGCCAACGAATACGGCGACGGCGACACCAACTCAGACTGCCACAGAGACGGCTACGCCGACACACACCTCTACAGCCACGGCAACTCTATCACCAACTGAGGCGGCAACACCCACGAGAACGCCTACACCAACGGAGGAAGCGGCGACGACAACGCCGAGCCCGACCATTACACCTTCGTTGACCGCAACCCGAACACGTCCACCGGTCACTCTAGCGCCGTCGCCAACGTTCACGCCTGTCCCACAGCCTACATCGCCACCTCAGCCTACATCGCCGCCTCAGCCCACATCACCACCTCCGCCGACGTCGCCGCCGCCAGCTACACCGATCCCGCCGCCACCGACGTCCACACCAATCCCATAGTAATAACGCTGAACTGCGCTGGTCGAATATTCTTTAGCGAATATGTCAGAACTACCAGATATCGCTCCCGACTTGCTTACTTGGTGGGATGGGGGGCATTCCTTGTGGCCCTGGAGGGAGAACCGGGATCCCTATGCCATCTGGGTGGCTGAGGTGATGCTGCAGCAAACACAGATCGTCACAGTTCTCCCATACTACCGGCGATGGATGGACCGGTTTCCTTCTGTCCAGACTCTGGCCGATGCGTCACTGGACGACGTGCTCAAATTGTGGGAAGGATTGGGTTACTACAGCCGGGCGAGAAATCTCCATTATGCGGCCGAGATGGCTACCAGCCGATACAACGGGCACTTGCCCCGGACAGTGGATGAGCTGATGGAACTGAAGGGAATCGGCCGCTATACGGCCGGCGCCATTTCGTCTATCGCTTACGGGCAAGCTGTGCCGGCCGTCGATGGAAACGGTATCAGGATATTGAGCCGTATCTTTGATATCGCTGACGACATAAGCAAGTCGGCCACCAAACGCAAGATGTGGAGTCTAGCTGAAGATCTCCTATCGTTAGATAGGCCGGGTGACTTCAATCAAGCTCTAATGGAACTTGGCCAAACTTTGTGCCTGCCAACATCTCCCAATTGCCAGATCTGTCCCTTGGCCAGTTTTTGCCTTGCCAAGCAGCGGGGAACCCAGCTAGAACGACCCGTAAGGCCACGCAGGAAGGAGATACCCCATTATCAGGTCGCGGCCGCGATTATATGTCGTGACGACGGCCGCTTTCTAATAGCTAAACGGCCGGCAAATGGTCTGCTCGGAGGCCTATGGGAATTTCCCGGTGGAAAGCAAGAGGAGGGCGAGAGACTTCAGGAGACCCTTCGGCGCGAGATCTCAGAAGAATTAGGCATCGACATTGAGGTGAATCGTCGCCTGGTGGTTGTAAAGCACGCCTATTCACACTTTCGGATCACCCTGCATGCTTTCCTTGCCAGGCATCGGGAGGGCAGACCTCAGAACTTGGCTGTGGCTGATCACACCTGGGTGAAACTTGGCGATCTAGAAGAATACGCTTTCGCCTCGGCAGATAGAAAGATCATCAAACATTTGCAGGCAGGGGCCGCATCGAACGTCGGTAAGCCATGTAGTGGGATTCGCCAACAAGTAGCATGACCCGAAACCTCAACTGGGGTTTTGGCGCACTGCTACACATTGATGCACTGGGTAAAATCCATGGAATCACGACATCTGCGATTAGGTGGGTGTTGAGTTCGCCGAATTTCAGCCAAATCTGTTGCAAAGTAGCCAGGTATGGATATGATTGTAGTATCCCGCATGTCTGCTTGTTCTTGAAGTCGGCAGAGCCAATATGTTTCCTCATACTACGCACCGAAATTGTGTGGTGACTTAGGACCCTTGCATGCTCCATTGGAGGTAATTGGCGAATGGCACTTTTGCAGGTGCAAGTTCTTGGAAAGCTTCGCCTGCGACACGACGAGACAACGATCGATCGTTTTCCCACGCGTCGTGTCGAAGAATTGCTTGCCTTCCTCCTTCTCCATCGAGAACGGGAGCATACGCGCGAGCAATTGATCGATCTGCTATGGACCGGTCACCCCCCAACTAACGGACGGGCCAGTCTCAGTACGGCTCTCTGGCGCCTGGGTGGCGTCTTTCGAGGGCTTGGAGTCTCTCCGGAGAATATCCTCAGCTCTAGTCGAGATTGGATCAGTTTGACACCCGCGCAACACTTGCTCGTGGATGCGACTGAGTTCGAGACGTACTTGAACGAGGCTGATAATGAATCTGAGCCGGACCGGCGCTTCGACCACCTCAGAAAGGCCGTTGGCGTTTACAAGGGTGTCTTCTGCGAGGGGATCTATGCCGAATGGTGCCTGATCGAGCGCGAACGGTTGGAGAGGCGATATCTGTGGGCTCTAGGGGTGCTCATGGCCGATTTGATACAGAAAAGAGCCTACGAAGAAGCGATATCTTTTGGGAAAGATATCGTTGAACAAGATCCCTTGCGTGAAGAAGTTCATCGTGCCCTAATGTTATGTTTCTGGAAAGCCGGAGACAGCGCTCGCGGCATCCGCCAATTTCAATTATGCGCCCGTTTAGTGCAGGAAGAACTCGGGATCCTGCCACTCCCGGAGACTATCGATCTCTATCGAAGGATCGTTGATGATCGGGTCAATGCCACATTTGAGCGTCCCCCTCGAAGCGATCATTTCAAGCAGCTAAAAGCAGCTTATGATAACTTCCAGTCGGCAGCTGCCGATCTGGAGTCGTTGTTAACGGCTGACGAAGATAGCAGTAACCCCCCGGACGATAGTCACAAACCTTCCTGAGTCGCAAAGGGCTAGCCCGAAGCTGATCTTCGCTCTGTAACCATGCCAGCTGGTTCGTGGCGTGGGTGCGGATTTCTGATGCCAACCCCGAAACGCCCCGCTTGTGAGACTTTTGTGAGACCCACGTTCTACAATTCTCCTACAGAAAATTGCATCTCTTATTGATTTACGTGGAGAGAGCTCTTTCCAGGGTGAAGCTCTGTGCGAGTAGAACTTTGAGCGTTTACTTCACGGGTCTGAAGCGGCCGCTTCTGGACATCAGTTATGAGTGGAAGTGAAACCATGGACCAGCAACATCAAGGGATCATGTCCTTTTTTGAGGCAGAGGCGCATTCATTTGTGATGCGTATTTGGCGTGAAAACCGGGACGATCCCGACAACTCTGCCGAATGGCGTGGATGGATCGAACATGTCCAGAGTACACAGCGACATTATTTCCGCTCTGTTTCTGAAATCCCTCAAATTGTTTCCGCCTATGTAACCGATATGGACGCGCTCGACGAACAGGTTTTCATGCCTATCCATGCGAAAGGTGATAACGAATGAGTGCGGTTGTTTCTCCCATGCCTTCCATAGTGTCTGAATCGACATTGCCTTTTGACAACGGCCTCGAGGAGATCCTGGTAGCCATCTCCTACATTGACCTGCATATCCGCTGGGCAGTTGTTCGTGCACGATCTCAAGGCTTGGATCCAGCCGACGAATTTCGCGGTCTATATATATCGGAAGGCCAGGTTGACACACTGCTCAGTTATGATATTGGTCACGACCTCTGGCCAAACTCAGATGGTCAGATGAACGAGCATGACGAATGGCCCGAGATAATCGAAAACGCCAGGAATCACTGGATGGCCCGGACCGATGCCTCTCGGCAGGCAGGCATCAACCTCCGGCTTGATGGAATTGCCCAACGGTTTGGATTAAGCCAGGTAGAAGTCGATATCTTGCTGGTTACCCTGGCGCCGGAGATCGATCCTCGCTATGAGAGACTTTTCTCATACCTCCAGGATGATGTCACGAAGAAACGTCCCAGCGTTGACCTCGTCCTGAACCTGCTTACGAGTTCATTTAAGGAGAAACTTAAGCTCCGGCACCTTTTTACGGATGATGGCAAACTCCTGACAAGCCGTCTGATGCTCCGCTTTGCCGACGGCGCTAGTCGAGAACCAACACTACTAGGGCATTACCTGCGTCCGTCGGGTCGAGTCGTCGAACACTTGCTTGGCTTTCCTGGATTGGACGACCGTCTGCTGGGTTCTGCCAGGCTGATAACATCAGAAAGCGAAAAGTCGAATCGTCGATTGCCGGAAGAATTAAGGGCGCAGCTGAGGAGTGCAATCGAGATTGGTAATAACGGCCAGAAGCTGCCAATGCTCGCCTTTTTTGGCGGTTATGGCGTAGGCAAAAGAGCCGCCGCCAAGTACGTCTCGAGAAAATTAGACAGCCCTCTAATAGTCGTAAATCTGAAAGCCCTTGCCGAGAGTGAAATCGGCACCCTCGATGGGCTACAACTTGTATTGCGCGATGGACTACTTCTCGGAGCAAACCTCTACTTTCATCACTGGGATTCGATACTTGGGGATGAGGGTCCTCCAGATGAACTATTCTCGATGTTGGTGAGCTATCCGGGCCTGGTGATCATGGCCGGTGAAAAGGATTGGCAGCCGAGAGGAGAGGAGAGGGAGCGACGTATTCTTCGCATCTACTTTGAAACCGGGGACTTTGAGCACCGGCTTCAAAGCTGGCAACAACACCTCGATGGACAGAATCTCCAATTATCTGAGTTAGCCAATCAGTTCCAGTTTAGTTCAGGTCAGATAGAGGATGCAGTGGCGACCGCACTGGATTTCGCCCAGTGGCGGCGGCAGCCTTTAACGGAGGAGGATCTATTCGCCGCTAGCCGCGCCCACTCCAATCAGAAGTTGGCTGCCTTGGCGACGAAGATCGTTCCTCGATATCAATGGGAGGACATCGTCCTACCTCCAGACACCGTAGCCCAGCTCCAGGAAATGGTTAACACGGTCAGGCAGAAGCCACTGGTGTATGGTGAATGGGGTTTCGGCCGGAAGTTAGCTCTTGGTAAAGGACAAAACGCCCTCTTCGCCGGCGAATCAGGAACTGGCAAGACCATGGCCGCCGACATTCTCGCAGGCCAGTTGGGTCAGGACCTCTACAAGATCGATCTGTCCATGTTGGTAAGTAAGTACATTGGCGAGACAGAGAAAAACCTCAACCGCATATTTACGGAAGCTCAGACCAGCAATGCTATTCTGTTTTTCGACGAAGCCGACGCGATATTTGGTAAACGATCTGAGGTGAAAGACAGCCATGACCGCTATGCAAATATTGAAATCAGCTATTTGCTGCAGCGCATGGAGGCTTATGACGGGGTGGTGATTCTGGCCACGAACCTGAGGGCTAACCTCGACGACGCCTTTACACGTCGGCTTCACTTTATCGTCGAATTCCCGTTTCCTGAAGCGGCGGATAGGGAGATCATCTGGCGGGTGAATTTCCCACGTGAGACGCCGTTGTCACCTGATGTAGATTTGAAATTAATGGCCAGGCGATACCGAATTACCGGGGGAAATATCCGCAACATTATCATGGCATCCGCTTTTCTGGCTGCTGAG
>JBARZW010000068.1:0-2259 GCA_049650305.1 Promineifilaceae bacterium (SeqCode) | reverse complement strand
TGTCCCATCCACAACAGGAAATGAAGGATCCGATAAAGATGGAGGTGGGTTATGATCGCTTGTCTTTCTGTACCCTATTTCGCTACGGCGGTGGAGAATCGGAGTGTAAAGCCTGGCCTAAAATCAGGCACAGATCCAGGCCTTGTTCTTGGCGGCCAGCCGTGGGAACCCCGGCCGGTTTATGCCTACTCCCGCGAGGTAGCCCGTCTTGGTGTAAAACCTGGCATGTCTCTCCGGTTGGCCCACATTTTATCGCCGGAGGCTCGTTTTATGGCCGCGGCCCCTCCTAAATATCTCGACGCCTCGGCCGAGATCACCGACATCCTGACCGGTTTTACCCACCTGATTGAACCGGAAGAACTCTGGTTGTATCCTAGTTCAAGCGACCAGCGAGATAGTCATACCCTGTCCGGTTGGAGCCGCGCATTCGGTCGTAATTTACCCGCTCGTTTTTCGCTGGACTTGGAATCCCTACCACCGGCCGAAGCCAAATCCCTGGTTAAGGAGATGGGTAGCGTCGTACGCCGGAACACCCGGCTGTCACCGGCCATCGGCCTGGCTGAGAACTCCTTTGCCGCCCATGTCGCCGCGACTTTAACCCAACCGAATCATGCCAGGACGATCATGCCCGGTGAAGAGGCCCAATTCCTCTCTTCACAGACGGTTCACTTTCTTCCCCTGGAGAAGGAAGCTGCCCGTCGTTTATCTCTGCTTGGTATCCGAACGCTAGGGCAACTAACTACATTGCCCAAGTCTACTTTGTACGCCCAATTCGGCTCGGAGTTCGCCTCGATCTACCGGATGGCCCAAGGATATCTCAGTGGAACCGGTGTGGATGTGCTCTCGCCTCTCCGGCCGGTGGCGCAGGAGAAAAGAGAACGGGTCGTTCACAATTTCGAGGAGCCCATCTCAAACCTGCTGATCCTGGAAAGGGTATTGTCTCGCCTCGCATCTGAATTGGCCGGTCGTCTGCAGGCTTCCAGCTTAGAAGTACAGACGATTCGTTTATCCCTCGAGGTAGAAAACGCTCCTCGCCCACTGCTTTCCAAACGTCATCACCAACCTGTTCAGGTTGAAAATGACGCCGGTTCATCAGAAATCCCGGGGGCTATCCCTTCAGCAGGGACTATCCCTTCAGTAGGGACTATCACTTCAGCTGTGACCCGTCGCTATCCGACTTCGGCCCTCCAACGCCTGAACGAATCGCTAAAAGATCTCCTGCACCAGGCCTGGGGACAGCGAGACAGAGGGAATTATCGCCAAGGCGATGCAAGAGGCGTCCTGGCCCTGGCAGTGGAGATGAAGGATTTAACGCCAGCTGTATCGCTGCAGCAACTGTTGTTCTCAAGGATTAGCCGGTTCGATCAACAGAGCGGATCGGCAAATGATCCTTCCCAGGCTAACAAAGCGGTTCAGAGCATCGCGGCCCGGCATGGGAAAGAATGCTTTTTCCAGCCGGTACTCACCGACCGGAACCATCCATTGCCCGAACGCCGGTTCCAATTGAGGGAGCTAGTGCCTGGGTGACCCGCCTCTGGCCTGAGGGGCAACCTATCGCCATGACAACCTTGGCGACCACCGAGAATACCGACCTTTTTTCCAGACATGGACCTGCTATCGAGGACGTCCCCAGCCAGTTCATCTGGCAAGGGGGTACGCACTTGGTTTCGGAGATCACCCGTTACTGGCGAATCGATATCGACTGGTGGCGCGAGCGCATCTGGCGAGCCTATTTCAAGCTAAGGACGGATACAGGATTGCTGGTTATGATCTACCTGGACCTCATAAGCGGAGAATGGTTCCTACAAAGATTATATGATTAGGCAAGGGGAATGGGGCAAGGGGCAAGGGGGGAGTTGACAAGTGGAATGATCCTGGACAAATAGATACTTAGTTTAGGGTGAATTGATAGTTCGACGCACTGGAAAAGAATCATAATTAGCAGGGGGCAGCTTATATGGCGTCGAATGGCGGCAGCGACGCCTGTTAATGAAGATATTTATGTACTCAAAAGATTGTCAACCCTGGGAAAAAAGATACCTATCACAAGCCGAGCATAGCTCGGCCAGCTACTTGCTACTTGCCCCTTTCCCCCTGCCCCCTTCCCCTTGCCACCTTCCCCATGCCTTACGTCGAACTCCACTGCCACTCTAATTTCAGCCTTCTGGATGGGGCTAGCCATCCCGAAGAGCTGGTCAGCCGGGCGGCCGAATTAGGCATGAAAGCCCTGGCCCTGACCGATCACGATGCCGTTTATGG
>JBARZW010000067.1:0-12720 GCA_049650305.1 Promineifilaceae bacterium (SeqCode) | reverse complement strand
TTCCCAAATGCACTTCCACAATAGTTAGAAAACCCATCGAAGAGGAGTATAAATGTGACAAGTAAAACCGGCATTGCTCCAAATGTGTTTGATAGATAGATTGCCAATGCTAGATACCACGAGCGTTCAAAGAGGTAATCAAATGCATGTTCCATTTTTCCTATATTTGAAGAAGACATTTTAACTCTTGAGAGTTTTCCGTCCACGCCATCCATAAACGAAACGACAAAGGTGAGGAGGGAAGCAAACAATAGATCTCCTTTGAGAAATAGAAATGTGGCTGTATAGGCAATTACGTTGGTTAGTATGGTAACCTGGTTTGGTGTAATCTGCGTGTTTGCCAATCTGCTTACAATAAAATTTTCTATTGGCTTGTTGACATAGGTTGCAAGTAAGTCATTTCTTCCTTTACAAGCATTCTCAATTATGATCCTCTCTGCTTCGATTAGATTCTCCTCTGTATCAACATCTATCCAAAAGGGCTTAGTCTCCTTGCGCATACTTGGGATATAGGGGTCAATTTGCGTGATGTCAAATATCTCAGCATCTCTGTTCTCAACAGCCTTAGCAATACCATCTGCAAGCTCCGTCTTCCCTTCTTTCACTGCTTCTTCAATACAATAGAATATTTTTGGTGAGCATAGGAATATACCTGTATCTATACAATTTGATTCCTCAATGTCCTTGCCTATATCAATGATCCTCCCTCCCTTTTCCAGAACTTTTGTATCCCCCGGCATAGGTTTCCTTCTATCAATAGTCAAGATAGCAGGCCTTCTTATATGGTAATCGACAAGTTCCTTCAGAATGCGGGCATCGAAAATATGATCCGCCATCAATAGGATAAAACTTCCGTTTAATAATTCCTTGGCCTTCAAGACAGAAACTCCGTTTTCTCTTTGATAATCATTGTTTTCAACATAGTCTATTTTTACTCCATACCTATTTCCGCTTCCCAATTGTGCTTTTATTTTATCACCGAGATAACCAACAACTATTACGAATTCTTTGATACCGACTTGCTTTGTAGTCAAAATTATTCTCTCAATTAAAGACAAGCCTAACAATTGAATTAGCGGTTTGGGCTTATCTTGAGCAAGGTTTGCCAATCGGCCACCATCTCCAGCAGCAAGTATTAAAGCTTTCATATACGTCCCTTCTCTCTTTTTATCGTAACTACTCAGGCTGCCCTTCAATTTCCAGATGCATGAAGGGATTGCCAACAAAAGCATCGTAAATGGCATCAATGACATTAACACCATACTTCCGTACCGTCGATATGTAACTCCGAAGCGCACAGAACGTTTCAGCACCTGTGCGTGTGCGGAAAGCACCGTTTCCTCGCCTGCGTTTATAGTCACTGAGGTTGTTTCTCTTTCTTGTGGCGCCCTTCTGTTTCTTCCCGCCGCTGCAGGTAAGCGTAAAGAGTCGACCTGGAGATATCCAGGATGTCGCAAATTTCTTTAATCGTATGTTGCCGCTCGTCATAGAGCTTGTGGAGTAGCGCCTGTTTCTTGGCATCCAACACCCTTGGTCGTCCACCTTGCCTGCCTCTCGCCCGCGCCGCTTCCAGGCCAGCCTTGGTTCGTTCGCGGACGAGATTGCGCTCAAACTCGGCCAGGGCGCCGAAGATGTGGAAGCTGAGACGGCCGCCGCTGGTCGTCGTATCAATGGACTCCTGCTGGCTTTGGAAACCCACGCCCCTTTCCTCCAACGTCGTCACGGTTTCGATGAGATGCTTCAGCGACCGTCCTAGTCGATCCAGCCGCCAAACGACGAGGGTGTCGCCTTCCCTTACATACGCTTTCGCCTCCCTCAGCCCGGGCCGCTCCGCCTCCGCTCCACTAATCTGGTCATGGAAGATCTTTCCGCAGCCAGCCCGCTCTAAGGCGTCCTTCTGCAGCGAGGGGTTTTGCTCATGGGTCGAAACGCGCGCGTAGCCAACTTTCATCGTTCATCATAGCGTACGGAAAGCCATGATAGCAAGAGGTATTTGAACTTTGAATTCCAGATGGGGTTTTCGGACAGCGGCTTAAGGGGGAAGAAGGGGTGACACGCGCGCGGCCGTCCGGGTCATCCCCATGGTCATCAGCCGGTCCTTTAGGCGCTCATTTTTAAATAGCAACCTCATTAGCGCGTTCATACCGCCGGGGGAAGGGACGCGGGTCAGCCAGCACTTTCACTTCATGCCCCAGGGGAAGATGAATGACCGCGTGGAACCGGAATCGGCGGCCGAGATGCAGGCCGAGGAAGTGGCCTTCAACCTCAACCGCCTAAAGGGCATCTTAGAAGGGCAAATAGCACAAGGATAGGCTCTCAACCGGGCGTCTGGGCACCGGAGCATGTTGTGGATGGTAAGGCCTTCTTCGCCGAGATAGCTGAAAATAGGTTGGGAACAACTCTGGAGGGACGTGAATGGCGTTATTCGTAAGGGCTCTTCCCGAGATTACGAGGCGTCAGGCTTTATTGCAGGATGGAATGATGGCGATCAACGCCGAGAGAATCACGACCACCAGAACTCTGTCTAGGCTCGATGCCGTGGCCTCAGCTGGGCGGAGAGACGTATAATCAGCATGTACTATCCATGGTGTGCTAATATCGGGTTAAGACGTGTAGAAGAGGCGTGAGGGGGAAAGGTGACCGCGATCGTCCGGCGAGCTGGAAGATATGATCAGAAAGGCGCAAGCGCTATGAACGGGGCAACAAGGCTACGGTCTCTGAGAATAATGCGCTTGCTGGTAGGTCTATTTCTTTTCGGAATCGGTCTGACAGCCTGCAAAACTTCGACAGAGGATACGGCTGTGGCAACGACCCCACCCGAGCCGGTGGCCACCGCCCTGCCCACAGCCAATGTATTGCCGACATCTGCCGCCCTGCAGGGGTTTTGGCGAAGATCGGCAATCTGGGCTTGAAGCTGCCGTCTGTCCAGCAAATGGACAAAAGCGACGAGGCGGAGCGAGGAAGTCCCATCGGCTCCTGAAGACAGCGCGCAGGCACGCCGTAACGACGTGTCAGCCGCCGGCGACCGTTGAGAAAGCGCAGAGGGAGCCTGCGCTTTCTCGTTGCGTTTTGTGTCTATCGCGGCCTTGGGCGCCAGATTATGCCGAGGGCTGCTTCTCTAGCAGCGGGGCAAGGAAAGCCTCCATTCCGCCGGACTCCCCATACGGTTCCTCTCTTACTATCTTGTCACCTGCAAGCGTAAACTTCACGCTGGCGTCCGGCCAGACGATCTTTTTGCCGCTGGCGGAGATGACGCCCATGCCCATCGCCGACAGATCTAGGTCGGCGATGTGCGTCCCTTCGAAATGACCGGTCATAAATACAAAGTCGCCCTCTTCACGGAGATCATTGTGTACAAACCTAAAACCTCGGAAAGAGGCGTACATCATAGCGCCCATACCGAGATAACCCGCCTTATCCATAATAACGTTGCCGTCATGGTCAACGCTTTGAAAGTCATCGGCGATGTAGGTTTTACTCGCTTCCATACTAGAGGCATCGATCCATGCCTTTACAATATCCAATTTGCTCGTCATGTCGTTCTCCTGTTCTCTCATAGGTGTGCAATTCAGCCATTCCGCAGCCACTCGGGCGTGGTTCGCAGTCCGGTTTACGAAGGTCATGGCTCCCAGGAATAAGGGTCGGATTCATTTGATCAGTTCATCTGTACCTCCTGGGTATATGTGGGACAGGTATGTAGATCGTCCCGGGCAAAATACAAGAATGCCTGCAGCGGTGGCTTGTTCCTCTCAACATTCGCCGAACCAGGTCGCAGTCCGCGAGCGACCTGGTTGACTGGTGCCGTCCGCACAATGACGTCAGCGCAACCGTCGCCATTTATATAAATGGCGACGAGCAATCATTTTGTGAACTGAAAGCGGATTCTGTGGGTATGTGGGAAACGCACGAAAGATGGTGTGCGAGGGCCCTGGCTATGAAGGGGAACCGGCGTCCGGCATCAATACTGTTTATAGTTTAATGGATAATGCAGCGGAAAGCAAAAAATTTACGTACCAAACCTAGATTTAGGTAATAATCAGTTCTTCTCGGCATTTCGCCAGGCTTTTGGAGATTCTTTGGTTGTCGGGCCATGTCAAGCGCAATAAACAAGCCTGCCGACGCGGCTTGCGGGTAGGTTCACCTATACTCGCAATCGACTGAGACGATGGGATCAGGTTAACCGCTCGTGGTTCACTCAAGTCCATCGTCATCGAGGTTGTTCCACTTTCTGGAAGCCCTCATATGTTTGTGCCCCGCCGCTGTAGGTAAGTATAAAAAGTCGATCTGGAGAAATCCATCATTTCGCACATCTCCTTCACTGTGTGCTTGCGCTCGTCAAATAGCTGGCCCAGCAGCTGCGTCTTCTTTTCATCCGACACTCTGGGCCTTCCTCCTTTGCGGCCCCGCGCCCGGGTGACTGACAGCGCGGCACGCGTTCGCTCTTGGATAAGATTGCTCTCAAACTCGGCCATGGCGCCGGATATGTGGAAGACGAGACGGCCGCCAGGGATGATGAATCCTATTATTGTCGTTTAAACGAGATGCTGTTTGAGTTGGGCGTGTCATACATCAGTTTACTGCCCCCCTGGGCTTCGACGTTCGCTTTATTGACGAGAAGGTGACGGTGACGACGGTCCAGCCCGACTCCCCGGCGGAAAACGCGGGATTAAAGCATGGCTATGTGATCAATAAAGTTAACGGCCTGACCGCGATGGAACTGCTCCAAGAAGCGCTGCCAACACCACCCCTAAACGCTGGGACGAACGGGGGATGATCGCGCAAGCGATACGGGCTGAATTCTACGGAGAACCAGGCCAGCAAGCGACGATCTCCTTCCTGGACAACGACGACCAACCTGGCGAGATCCCCCTAACGTTTGCCCCACGCCCTGGAGAGAAGACGGAGATCACACCCGACTTACCCCCAGCACACGTGGAATTCAGCGCCTACCGGCTGACGCCCGAGATCGGTTATCTGGGCTTTTCTGGATTTCTTCAGGGCGTGGATGAAGATGCATTCACCGCCATCGATGAGATGATGGATACCGGGACCCTGATCATCGACTTGCGTGGCAATCCGGGCGGTGTATTTCCGGTGCGCAAAGCGATAGCCGAAAAACTTGCAGGCGAGCGTGTCTTGTTCTGGCGGTACCAACAGCGAGACCGACTCGAAACGGTTTATCTGGAGGCGATGCCGACCGCCTACGAAGGCGGTTTGGTGATCCTCATCGATGAATTGAGCGCATCGTCTAGCGAAGAGTTTGCCGGCGGGTTACAGGCGATTGGCCGGGCAACGATCGTGGGCGGGCACAGTCCCGGCCGTACCCCGACAGCCATTATCATGCCCTTGGAGAATGGGGCGATCCTGGTTTATCCATATGGCTAATCACAAACGGCTGATGGATACGTCCTGGAAAACAACGGGGTGGTGCCGGACGTTGCGGCTTAGCTGGATCGGGCCTCGCTAATGGCTGGACGAGACGTTCAAATGGAAGCGGCCGTGGCGGTGGCGAAGAACTGACTGACGCCCCATGTTTGACCGCCCTGTATCTCCGGGTCAGCGTGCATCATATTAACATGTTCCACGAAGCGGCTTTCTTCGCCGAAGATCCTGGATGGTAGTTAGCCAGTTTTCCTAACTACGATTGGCTACGATCAACCACAGGGAAATCGGTGCTGTAATCAGCAAAGTGAGACAAGCGACACAAACCCACAATTTATCTCAGCAGGTCACAACCGAGTTGAACGCCTATGCAGAAAAAGCTCGGTTATCTTAAATTGATATTTATGAATGTTTCCCTACATCCCTATATGAACGGCATCGATAAAATAATGTGAAAATTACCACTAAGCTATATACGGAGATAAACAAATGTCTGACTGGAATAAACAAGTCATTGAAGAGTTTCGGGCGAATGATGGCCAAGTCGGCGGGTACTTTGCCGGCAGAACCCTCCTCCTTCTCCACACAACCGGCGCCAAGAGCGGACTAGAACGCGTTAACCCGGTCGCAACTATTGAAAATGGCGATAAACTCGTCATCATCGCCTCGAAAGGGGGCGCGCCTTCTAGTCCAGACTGGTATTACAATCTCGTCACTAATCCGGTGGTTGGCGTAGAATACGGGACCGATGAGTTCCAAGCTCGGGCCACCGTAACAACGGAACCCGAGCGAACGGAACTGTTTGATAAGATGGCCAGCGAATTCGGTGGTTTCTCAGAGTATAAAGAGAAGACGACGCGCGTCATCCCTGTCGTGACCCTCTCCCGTCTGTCGTAGGTCCTTGGCTGGATCCAGCCTACAAAGCTCGATCAAGCCCATTCCCCAAAAATAATGTCCATCGCCCATCTCGTGTATGCGAGATGGGCGATTTTCATTTCAAGTTAGTGGTAGTTCCAGACAAGCCAGGTTTGTGCCCAACAGACATAGTCCAGTATCGCACCTTAAATTCTGGTCGCAATCGTCACTTCCACCTAAAGACCACATTAGCACAAGTAACAACTCGTCCGTCGGTCATCGTTTATCGTCAGAGGATCGCGAATTGCCAACCGCCATAACTTACCAGAGCCAGACAAGAGGCGAGGGGCAGGTGGCAAGATTCGATGAACTGTCATGCGACTACTACATATTGCTCTTGTCCTATCATTGGCTATGATTGCGGCACTGGTCCAGTTCGGGTTTGCTGTGGTGGTGCTCAGCGATTATAAATAACCCCCTAAGCCCGTAGTCACGAATTCTCTAATCACCGGTATTCAGAAATAGGAGGGACATCGATGAGCATTTGTGGTTGGCTTATTTTAGGAGGATTAGCTGGTTGGATAGCCAGCATGATCGCCGGCCGAAACGACCAACAAGGATGCATCATGAATATCATCGTGGGCATCATTGGCGCAGCCATCGGCGGCGCGATCGTAGGTCTTCTGGGTGGGGGAGGAGTGACCGGGTTTAATCTACCCAGCCTCATAGTAGCTGTCCTGGGCGCCGTGGTATTGCTCGCTATCGTCAATCTGATCACCCGGCGCAAATAGAACAGGTCGTTCCGTTCCAGCCCGAATCATGTCCGGGAGAGTTTCACTCCTGCGTTCGCCGCTTATTGATAATTAGGATCAGCACAAGGGCGACCATTCCGAACAGCAGCGCTGGGAGCCAAACAGGAAACGCAAGCAAGGGAACGGGGGTTTCCTCCGGTGACGCCTTGGCGCCAGACCAGCTTACACCGGTCGACCTGGCTCCGGTCGTATTCGCCCCGGTGAAATCAGCTCCCTTGACGTTGACGCCGAGCCATTGGGTTTCGGTCAGATCCGCCCCGGTCATATCTGCATCTGCTAAGTTGAGGCCGGCCAGCCATGCGCCGGTCAACCGGGCATCTGCAAGGTTGGCGCCTGCTAGGTTTGCCCCTGCGATGACCGCCCCCGTAAGATCGGCTTGACTAAGGTTGAGCTTCTCGCCATTGAAACCCAGGAGTTTAATTCCTGATAGCTCGAGTTTGCTCAAATCGAGATCGGTTAGGTCGCGATTCTTCTTTAAAGCTGCTTCGACATCTACACGACTGCTTGGTTTTTCAATTTCCATCTTTTTCCTTCCTAATTAGTAGGTGATCAGATTATAGCATTCGTCGCCTACGCCTGGGAGATATTTGAAAGACCTGATTGAGATCTCCTCCTGATCACGTTGAGGATACCATTTGCAGGCCATTATCCCTAGTAGCTGGCTCCCAACTGAAACCTGCCGATTGGAGGGGAGAATAACCGAATATTCGAAACCTTGAACGGTTGGACATAGTCAGCTGAGCAACGACCGGTAGACTATGATACCAACTCCCATACATGTATCAGGGGCTTCTCATCGTCGACTAATGGTTCGATGACATATAAGAGGCCCCTCTCGCGGTCGAAAGCGGCCGCGCCTAAATGGTGTTTCTGTTGGCCGGTTTGGATATTGAACAGATGGGGATCGACGTTCAGCGCCGCATAGGGCTGTGGTTCGTAAGGGGCCATATCACCTCGGGCCACGGCCGCCAAATCATCTGGATCATAGAAAACCAGCTGCCCTTCAAAGGAAGTGCTCCACCAGCCTCTATCGTCATTGGGAGGATCTGGAACGTCTGGATAAGGCGGTTCATCGGGCCAGACGACGCCGTTGGCGAAACCATACCAGAAATCACCGATACCCTTCGTACCGGCGAAGATTACGGCCGAACGATCCCCGATCTCCAACCAGGCTGCGCCACTCCATTCATCTGAGTGATGGTAATCGTTCATGGTCAGCCTTGTATCGAGGGTTTCGTCGTTCGGGTGCTGGCATACATCAACAACGGTACGGCCGGAAGTCTACTGCCGGGTGACAGATGGTTGTTTGGATCTCCTGGATCGTAGGCAAAGAGCGAAGGTCCCTGACCTCCCCAGCCGCCGTCGCGAAAGCGTCCCGTGGCAAGGAACATACCCGGCGTGAAGGCAGCGGTCCAGGCCTTAGGGATGGAAAACAGATAATCATTGGTGCTGTAGATATTGAAATCGCCGATGGACCAGGCGCCGATCGACTTGGGGTCTGAAAGAACGGGTTTGCTCGAACCGTGAGAGGGCTGATGACCTTCTTCCTGAAAGTGCTGCCCCCAGCAGAAGTGTAGAGTGCCGGTCGATTGGCCTTCTTGGGCAGGCTGGTAGACCAATCCGGCTCGCGGCACCTCAAAATCGAGATGGTCGAAGAGGCTTCCGCGAATGTCCTGGAACGGTTGCAGTGTAGCGGCCGTGTTCAGGACGTTGAGGTCTTTCTCCGGGGAGTGGACTGGCGCGGGGATGTCGATCTCTGAGACATACTGGTTCCAATTATGACCGGTGCCAAAGAGTGAACCGGGGAAGCCGTCGTCAGGACCACCGGGATCCCCGTCCGGACGGAAAGCCAGCGCTTCGCCGCTCCATGCCCAGCCGGTCTCGAACGGTTGGGCATCCGGTAGCCGGAAGGCGCCCAGGTAGCGCAGGTCCTCAGGCTGAATGAGCGATGCAGGCAACGATCCTGGCGTATTTTCGACAACCGCTGGTTGGACAAGCGTTGCTTGCGTTGGCTCAGGGGGCATATCAGCAACCGGGAACAAAGGACCGGTCGCGGGTTCAGTTTCCTTATCGTCCGTTTCAGTGTCGGGACTCTGGTTTAGGAGGTTGCAGCCCAACACAAGCGCTGATAGACCGATGATAATGGCGATTGTTAGGCCAATAACACGAGTAAACATGACCCTCACCCTTCTGGACACCCGATCCCTTAAAGTATGAAAGGATTATCCGCGCAGCGCTATGTCACCTCTTTCCACCTTCAGCCTCTTGCCCTCGAGTCCACAGCAATAGTATACAACATTCTTAACTGCAGGGATGATACACATACCGGCCGGAGTATCGTGGATGAGGTCTGGTTGTTGCGTCTCGAAAATTGCTGGACCAATCGGGGTTTAGATACATAGGTAGTGAACCCAAGAAGCCGCACTCCCTTTTTCGGATCTGAGTGAGGAATTCTACAGTAGTTCTGACGATGATCCTCTCTCTCATTGAAGACTAGCCACCGATCCGGTCATTTCGCGATGGTTGGTTTTGCAGTGCATATCCCCCTCATTACCCACCCGAGTGAAGAAGCACTGTTACAACCAGATTGTCCCCACATTTAGACTAGTTCTTAAATCGACTTCGAGCGTTTTAACTTCCTTACCAGGATAAGTGAACTCTAGTTGAAAACTACCGCTGTTTCTTTCGAGATCGTCAAATCTAAAATCGCCAAAACAATCACTCACAGTCTCATTAATCTTGGTCGATCCTCTGAGCAGAGAGACAGTAGCTCCCTCGAGACACTCACGTACCCCATCAACTTCTGTGGCGATGCTCCCGCCGATGAAGCAGCGCATAAACCGATGAAGATTCTTGTAATACACACGTGGTTGGAGCTCATATTCCGGATGCAAGACTTCCAGATTCTCGGCTTCAATAATGCGTTGCATTTTGGAGTTATCGACCCGTAGGTATATCAACGCTCCGGTTGGACAGGCCTGCACACATCTGGGTTCCTTCCAGCCATTATCGAGAAGATGAGCACAGAACGTGCATTTCTGAGGCACATCCAATTCATCGTTCCAGTAAATCACACCATACGGACAGGCGTCGACGATCGTTTTCTGCCCTTTGGCCTTCTCCGGGTCAATAATGACGATCCCGTCGTCTCTCTTGTAAATGGCCTCATTTCTCGCCTCTTTCATACAATCAGGATCTTCACAATGCATGCAGGGAGTAGGCAGGTAAGCCACATCAATGAGCGGATATTGCCCTCTTTCCTTTCGCATGATGTTCATCCATCTATGCCCATGCAGGGGCTGGGACACAGAGTATGGTAGCCAATCATTGCCGACGAATTCGTCTTTGCAGGAGAGGAAGCAGTCGTTGCAATCTTCGCATTTCGCTACATCAATAACTAAGTACGCCTCCCTCATTGAACATTCTCCTCTCCAGCCCATTTTTCTACTTGCACGAGACACGAGTTGCAGGCTGTAGAATGTGACCGTTTAATTATAGGACGGCTGGGAGTCAATATGTTCATGCATCCGCCACGATCGGCCGATGATCCCGGTTCCCCGATGGGATCATATTTTGCACTGGATTCGTACGAATGCACCGTTCCGGGGGGAACGCGTTCAGTCACCTGGGCCGCGCAGATAACTGCTCCCCGGTCGTTGAAGACTTTGACCAGTTCGTGCATTTTTATGCCTCTGGCTTGGGCATCGATTGAGTTTATCCTTACGACCCAATAATAATACCCGTCAATCAATACCCGGTGGTCTTTGATATCGTTGGCAACACTATCTTTGGCGTCCCCCATGGTATGGAAGCTGTGACGGACGTGGGGGGTAATCAGGTGCAACGGATATTTTGCGTAAAGTTCCGAGGTGTGGTGACCCTCCCAGGATTCAATGTACTGACCCATAGGAGGTCGCTCTGGGTCATCTGGATCGAACCGCTTAAGGCTTGAACTCACGAATTCTATTTTTCCGGACTGTGTCTGCAGCCCAAAGCCGAAATCACCGGCGTAGTCGCCGGGTAAGGGGGCCATTTCCGGCACGTCCTTCCTTCGGCCCTCGGCAAACCATCTGTAGGCACATTGAGGCCGCAGCTCATCGATAGGCGGAGGAACAACATAGTAGCCCTTCTTAAGAAACTCCTTCCAGGAAACGACTTTGGGGAGGTCGCTTCCATCAAACAAGCGCTTACACCAGCCAAATTCATCTGTGCCTTCTGCAAACGGATTGCTCAATCCCAGCCTTGTCGATAAATCGAGGAAAATCTGGTAGTCTGATTTCGATTCTCCCAGAGGCTCTATGCACTTATGCTGTATTGTTATGACCCGGTGGTTTAGCTGACCGAATGCGTGCAACAGGTATCCGCTAGTATTAGCCCATTCACCAATGTCCCATCGCTCAAAATTCGTGCAGGCAGGCAGGAGGATATCGGCGAATTTCGCCTCGCCTTCAAACCAAATGGATTGGTTGACCACGAATTCAAGCTTGTCACTCCGGTAGGCTCTGGCAAAGCGATTCGTTTCGCTCATTGTGCCAAAATGGGAACCGCCGTATTTGTAGTACATGCGTATTTTTGCATGACCGGGCGCGGGGTACTCATACCTCATAAACTGCCCTTCAATTGTCTTTGAATCAGTTGGGTAACCCTCGCAATAATCATTCAAGATAGCTTCAGGGATACTCAATCTGGGAACTCGTTGGTAGGATGGGTTCATAGTAGGCAATTGGGGCATGCGCTGGTACATATTGATCGACATGGCTGTGCCCTGTAGGTCGCCGGACAAACCACCTTCCGCATAACCGGGGAAAAAGAAGCGGTGGTCAACCGGAGTCCCCCACTGCATGTTGCTCATGTTGATACCGGGCTTTCCCAGCCCCTGCATGGCCATCAAGTAAACCATGGCCCGCGCCCATTCGATTCCTGTAGCGGAGCGGCAGGCACCTCCAAAGTTGGACCCCAACCCCCCGCATCCGAGGTGAGTCTTTTTGGATCCCCATTCTCTGGCTAAGGCGCGTACGTCTTTCGCGGGAATACCAGTTTCTGCCTCTTGCCACTCCGGTGTCTTTGGCTTGGCATTAGTCTCACCCATGACATAGGCTTTCCAATCTTCAAATCCGGTCGTTCGTTCAGCGATGTATTCTTTGTCGTAAAGATCCTCGCTGATCCAGACATAGGCTATGGCGTAGGCCAAGGCATGACTGGTCGCGGGCCTGGGTGCCAACCATTTGCCCCCCATTAGCGCGGCCGTGTGATTGTAAAAGGGGTCGATGTGAACCATCTTAACGCCCAATTCCTGCAGCCATTGACGGCGAACGGTGCCCTCCATGCCAGCGTAGACCCCGCTGGTGGCTTCCGGATCACTCGACCAGAAAACCATCATTTCGCACTCTTTGAGGGCATCTTCAACAGTCCCGTAGGGCTCGCCACCCCCAAGACGGGTACTGTGTCCCCAGTGGTGCATGGCGCCCCAATACCATCCCTCCCAACTGTCCGGGTTGTGATCGACCGGTGTATAGCCGATCGTGTTCATGAATCGGCGATGGGTGCTCAACCAATAGCCAAGCCACCCCCATAGATGGTGAGACCCGGTGCCACTAAGAATTGTTCCTTTGCCATACTCGGTCCTGACGCGCTTGATCTCACTGGCGACGATATCGAGGGCCTCGTCCCA
>JBARZW010000066.1:0-15425 GCA_049650305.1 Promineifilaceae bacterium (SeqCode) | reverse complement strand
AGAAATCTGCGACCTGGGACTGACGTGTCAGTCATCGCTACCGCGCCACTAGATGGGCCGCTCACACTTCTTGTGAACGAGGAGGAGATCGTTATCGGAGTGAATCTGGCCGAACGCATTCTTGTGGACATAGGCCATCATCCAATAGTCAACGGATAGCTAGCTAATCAGTTTTTATTTTGAATGTGGATACTAGGATGCGAGGTATATGCTAGAAAGCGAAGCGGTTCCACTGAGTCATCTGAAGCCTGGACAGCAGGCAGCTGTCGTAAAGGTGACTGGCTACGGGCCGGTCCGACGACGCTATCTGGAGATGGGATTCGTCAAAGGCGAGATAGTCAAGGTTGAGCGGGTGGCTCCCCTAGGGGATCCAATCCAATACCTCATAAAAGGGTATCACCTTTCCCTTCGTCGTACAGACGCCAGCCGGATCATGGTCCAACCGGTGGATTAAGGCTGAGATTTCTACATCACGATGTTTAACCTTCACGGTTCCACTGATCGATTTATCCGCTCGTTGCGGATCTTAGATCGCGATTGTTTGGGAGCGACCAATCACGACGAGAGCGATTCTCGTCGACAAGTAGTCAGCCTCTATCACCCGGCTCCCCATGATTCCACTCCTTCACAGACATGCCTAACCTGACCATTGCCCTGGTTGGTAATCCTAATTCGGGGAAGAGCACTGTCTTCAATGCCCTGACGGGAATGCGCCAGCATACCGGAAACTGGCCGGGCAAGACAGTAATGGCAAAAACCGGCGCCTGCCGCTGCGACGGCGTGGATATTAATTTCGTTGACTTACCCGGTACGTATAGCCTGGCCGCATACTCACCTGACGAGGTAGTCGCCCGAGACTACATCATCACTGAGCAACCGGACGCCGTTATTTGCGTTGTGGACGCCACAAATTTGGAGCGCAACCTCTACCTGGTCGTCCAGCTTCTTGAGATGGGCGTCCCGGTCATTGTCGCTTTAAACATGACTGATCAGGCCGAGGCCCAAGGCATCGAGATCGACAACAGGCATCTTTCTAGCCTTTTAGGCGGCGTTCCTGTGCTATCGACGACAGCCAGCCGGCGGAAAGGGATAGATCAGCTCCTAACGACCGCCGTAAGCATGGTCGGGGCTTGTCCGGTCTCATGTGGAATTTCAGGCGGATATAGGAAGGGGTGTAACTGTAACAACACCCAAAATATCTCATTTACGGTGGATTACGGAGAAGAGCTTGAGGAAGCCATATGCTCGGTATCAGCCAGCATTGAAGCAGGCCGGCTTCCGATGAATGGTTATAGTCCTCGTTGGCTTTCCCTTAAACTCCTGGAAGGTGAAAAGGATATCGCCGTTAGAGTCCGGTCGGCGCAGGGAGGTCCGGCAGTCGTTCAGGTAGCTGAAAACGAGGTCGATGATCTAACAGCACTCTACAAAGAGGATGTCGAGATGATCGCCGCCGACCACCGTTATAGCCGGGTCAGTGATATTTACCGGGAAGTAACGATCCAACCCGCCATAAAAAAGGTTACCTTGACCGATCGGATCGACCGGATAGCGACAAACCGCATAATCGGATTGCCGATATTCCTGGTAATCATGTACCTCATTTTTCGCCTGGTCATCGACGTTTCGGCGCCGTACCTGGACTGGGTAGATGGTGTCGTTAATGGTCCGATCGCACATGGTATAAGTGCGGTCTTAATCCAGATTGGAGCGGCCGATTGGTTGCAGTCCCTGTTTATCGATGGTGTGATTGCCGGGGTTGGGGGCGTTTTAACCTTCGTGCCCGGTCTCATCATTCTGTTCCTCTTCCTGGCCCTGCTCGAGGACTCCGGATACCTGGCCAGGGCAGCTTTCGTTATGGATCGCTTCATGCAGGTGATAGGTCTGCACGGCAAATCCGTCATCCCTCTCATGCTCGGATTTGGCTGCGCCGTTCCTGCCATCTATGCTACCCGCACTATGGCAAACCGTAGAGACCGGCTTCTAACTGCCCTTCTTGTGCCCTTCATGTCTTGCTCAGCGAGACTCCCAGTCTATCTTGTTTTTGCGTTGGCCTTCTTTGGAACCAGAGCCGGCTCGGTCATATGGCTGATGTACCTCCTTGGGGTCTTCATTGCTATTGTGATGGGCTTTATTTTTTCACGAACGATCCTAAGGAAAGACGAAAATACGGCCTTCGTCCTTGAACTACCGCCTTATCGCTTGCCGACATCTAAAGGCTTGCTCTTACACACTTGGGAAAATACTTGGGAGTTTATTCGAAGAGCGGGCACTCTCCTCCTAGCCATGTCTGTTGGATTGTGGTTTCTCCTGAACCTGCCATGGGGCGTCGAAAGCAGGCAGGAGTCGCTCTACGGACGCCTAAGCACAACTATTGCTCCGGTGTTGGAGCCAGCTGGATTCGGCAACTGGGAATCTTCCGGCGCCTTGATCACGGGGCTAGTTGCTAAGGAGATGGTCGTGAGCACTCTAGCCCAGGTCTACCTAGGAGAGTCGATGGATGATGATATCGCCCTAATCGAAGAAGGTGAGTCGTCAAGCAACATCCTCGACCAGCTCTGGATGATCGTCGCCGGCTTCGGCGAGGCGACTGCCGAAGCAGCTCGTACCCTCGTAAGTCTGATTCCGGGGATAAATCTAATTGACACTGAGGATGCCGTCGAAGATACCACTCTGAGCCGGGCGCTCCAGGAACACTATTCTCCCCTGGCGGGTTTTGCCTTTCTTATCTTCGTCCTTCTGTATGTTCCTTGCGTGGCGACCATGGGAGCAATAAAGCAGGAGTTCGGCAGTCGCTGGGCCTGGTCCGCAGCGATTTATCAGACGCTGATTGCCTTATTAGCGAGCATTCTGGTCTTCCAAGGGGGCAAAATACTCGGCCTGGGTTAATGGAGTGGTGGAATCAAATTGGGGTTCAGGGGCATCGCGGGTGAGTCGTGGGATGGCGTTAATAAACCACCGTCTTTCCTATACTGTTTGGACTCTACTTTCCCTGTTACATGGGTTGGCGGTTCGAGTCCTTACTCGGGTACTCGATGTAGAAAAGAAAGAATCCCGCTGACAGCATTCTCAGCGGTGTCTTGATTTGCCTATAGTCTCATTTTGTCTAGGACCATACTCAATGGAGTGAATGAAACCGGCCCAAATATCATCATTGACGAAGTAAGGATAAACGCTGCATGCAAGGTTTTCTATACTTTGAAAATCTACACCAGTTTTATTGACTTGTTGACAACGAATGAATAACGCTTCTCTGACAGCTCGGCTTGGAGCTTTGACCTCTGGTACAGCATGCCGAGAGGCTGGCCGATGCCGGTAAAACTGAACGCATCGAGCTAATTTCACAGAATCATGACCAAAGTGTCAATTAATACGGTCGTTTTTCTGGATAAACCTTATGATGTCAACTTGGGGGTTTAAGTGATCGAAGAAAGGCCAGGAAGAAGATGAAACTGGCTCGTGGTGACGAGGTTGCGCAAAGTCTAGGACGCTCTCTTTTGAGTCTGAACTTGGACTACCAGACCATACTATATAACATTATCGGATTTGGCTAATCACGCGTTTGCCCGGCAATTTGCAAAATAATGGGAATATTGTCGCTAGCGAGCACGACTTCGTTTTCGCCGTTGTCACAGGCAAAAAGGAGTGTAATCCCTTGATCGGCTGCAGCGAGTCGATGATTTCTCAACTGAAACGAGACATGAATCCCTTTACATAGTTTGCAAAGAAATGATCAAGTGAGGAGAGGATTCGAATCTGTTTTCATGCTGAAGGCTGTATGATCAGTCACCTTCTATCGCGGCCGCGCTATCAGGTATGAGGTCCTGATCTAAATCAGAGACACTTTCGCCCGCCTCATCGTCTTGCTCTGATCGTGCTGCACGCTGCTTCGCGCCCTTAGCTCTCTGCCTATCCATTAATCGATCGCTGCGTGCTGGCTGCAGTCCGCGCATAAACTCGACCTCTTTGGAAAAGTGTTTGTTTAAGGGGTGGTTGGGATCTTCTGGAAGCGCCAGGCCTTCATCCCAAGCCATGACGGTTACCATGGCGACGGCTGCAGCGACGGCCGCGAACACGCGGCGTGTTCCGGTAGTTGGGCCATAGGCCATCCAGTCGCTCCACATAACTGCCCCGATACCATGCATGGCGGCATCCATTCCTTGAAAGGCTGCTTGGCCCCACTGTTCCAGGCAAGCCCGCCACATATAGGACCCATTCGCGGGGGCGTTCCCAACAGGAAGACCAAATTCCTCTTTAACCATGCGGTTAGCCAGGAAACAGAATCCCTGGGTCGGCAGGTTCATTGTTGTGCTGTCCACTAGAATCGATTCAAATTCACCCCCCTCGATTTCTTTCAAGATTTTTCGCAGTGACTTTAGCCGGCCCGTGGCCCGTTTATCCTCGGTATCAAATGGCTGCAGAATTACCGATTTAATGCCACATTCTTTTAACTCGGCTACCTGATCGGGAATATCTGGATCCCAGGCTGAGATGCTGTTGTAATTGAACCGGTCCTGTACACCAGTCTCCTTGACAAAACGAGCGCCGGCACGTCGCGCCTTCTCGGTCCAGGTGTCAATCTGGAAGACCATTGTGTCATTTACGGAAAGAAACCACTCACAATAGGCCTTGATCTCTTCCTCGGAAGGCGCCACGATGCCAATGACAGCTGGGATGCCGGTTTCATGTGACATCTCTTCTACCAGTTTAATTTCTTCAAGCGCCCGGACCTTATCCCAGCGTGGAGGCTTGCGCGATTGGACGATTTTATGTTTCGTTTGGAACATGTTGGCAACAAGGATGGGCGGGCGTTCTCCTGGTTGACCACCAACTTCGATATGACCGATCTTCATCACTTTCTGGGGTGTTTCGAAATGGAAGAGACCCATAATAGCAACTCCTTTGTTTTTTGACCTGGGAAGCGCAGCGAGTACTGAGGGTAACATTCGCCACTTACCTCATCCGAGTCACACTTGCTCCAGTCTACGTCGCTAAATAAAGTTGGCAGTTGACGAAGCGATCAGAGCGAGGACTATAATTTTCAAATACTTCGCCCAGGCGCGTGTGCCACGGTTTGTTCGGAGATGCCTGAACTGGCCTCCTCAGCATGGGCAACGGCAAACATCAAGGTTGAAAGACGATTAAGGTAGGGAATAATGTTCGGATTTGGGAGTGGCGTTTGAATATCGAGCGCCGTTACATGCCGTTCAGCTCTGCGAATGATAGAACGAGCCAGATGCAATAATGCCCCGACCAGACTGTCTCCTGGAACAGCGAAAGCAGCAGTGAGGGGGTGTGCGTCTATTCTCTTTTGATAGGCTTCTTCCAACGCCTCCAGGCGTCCGGTGGTGATGTGTGTCTCATGTCGCGGTTCATTAGACACCGCCGCTAATTCCGACATCATCCAGCATAAGTCGCGTTGAATTTTAAGTAGCAATATTTGGGTTTCCGGACAAGCACCACTAGTACGGACGATCCCCAATGCGGAGGAAGCCTCGTCTAACGTTCCTAACACTTCAAAACGTAGATCAGACTTTGGTACGTCGCGTACATCAAGAAGATCGGTTAGACCCGTATCACCCCGTAATTGTTTGACCATAAGATTCCTCCTCCACCGGAATTCGAAATTGGGATTGCGGATCTTATCCGACGAGCCACAATTAAGTTGCGTCCATCAGGCCAGACGTGCCCCAATCTTCTTGTTGCCGATCGGCCACAAACTCGTCGCCTAGCTCGCGCAGCACGCCAATCATGTTGAGGGCTTCCTGAAGAGCGTTGGGGGCGTCCTTACCGGTGGCATCGGCGCCCCATTTCTGAGCAATGTCCTCGTTGATTGGAGCGCCGCCAATCATGATCTTGGCATTGGGATTCTTTGCACGTATTTGTTCAATGACAATGGGCATGCCGATCATGGTTGTCGTCATCATAGCACTCATACAGACGATATCCGCATCTTTGTCCAAGTAAGTCTCTACGAACTTTTCCAGCGGCACATCGCGGCCCAAGTCGTAAACGGTGAACCCGGCGATATCAAACATCATCTTTACCAAATTCTTGCCAATGTCGTGGACGTCACCCTCGACAGTGCCGATTACTACTGTGCCTTTTACCATTGCCTCAGGGTCCATCTTAATGTGGGGCTGCAAGATATCGAGGCCAGCATATAAAGCATCGGCACACATCAACACTTCTGGCACAAAATACTCGCCCCCGGCAAAGTAGGCGCCAACAACATCCATGCCAGCTGCCAGGCCATCCATAGTAGCCTTGTAGGCGTCCATTCCCAATTCAACCACCAAGTTGGCGGCATCAATCACATCATCCTCTTCAAACTCAATCACACCATTTTTCAACATTTCGAGAATCTCAGCTTCTTTCTCTGGAGTAACGGTCATGGTAGTCCTCCTATTTTAAGTTCCATACTTCTTCATTGCAGCCATCATCGCCTTCATGTTTTCAGTCGGGACGGTAGGCCAAATATCGCAGCCAGGCCATATCGCATCTGCGCCTTGATCAATAGAATCTTTTATCATTTCCTCGACTTCCTCTGGCGTGCCATCACACATTGGGGCGCCAAAGGGTTGATAATGGCCAAGCAGCACCACGTTTGGGAGTTTGGCACGCGTTTCAGCCAGGCGATTAACCTGGTCCACACTCAGGGCGTCTGCACCGCTCTCAGCCATCAATTCGACAATCGGATTGGTATCCCCACAAATGTGCAGTACGCACGGTGTATCTTGAATCCGGCCAAAAAGCTCTTGAAGGTTTGGAAGAATCAGGGATTTGAACAAAGTTGGGCTCAGGATACTTGACGTAGCACCCATTTCACGCACAGTAATAAAATCGGCACCTGCCTCGATGTAGAGAATCAGGATTTGAGCCAGGTAATCTATCATGAACGTCAGGTGTCGCTGAACCACATCCGGCGCCTTTCGCGTCATTTTGAGTAAAACCTCTAGATCCATCACCTGTCCAAGTTCGGTAAATGGTCCTAACACCCAGGCGCCAACCGCCACTTCATCGCTAAGTTCGCGTTTTAGGATACGAATAGCCTCCAGCACAACTGGGATGCGGCCGGCGTTGGCCAGGTCGGCTGGAAAGTGCCACTCAAACTCGGTGATTTGTCGCTGGACCTCTTTCATAACGTAGCGCTTACCAGCGCGTTCGTTCAAGTCCTCCGGGGGTATGATGAGAGAGGAATCAACCAACTTGCGATTCATCGTTGGATATATTATTTGAGTCGGATCGGCTTTTTCATAGTATTTCATCCCCGCACCTAGCGCCTCGGCCGACACGCCCATATCAAATGGGACAACCGCGCTTTCTACACCAAATAAACGATGGGTACTGGCGGCTGCATCGGCCATCTTGCGCGCATCCCCGTGGATCTCATTGAATCCATAGCCAAGCTGGCGAATTCCCTCATATGTAACACTCCCCATACCTGAAAAATTGGGTATATGATCGACCTCTTCTCCCCTAAGAACTTTCACTGCGGTTCCGTTGGAACTGGCTGCCATATCACTCTCCTTTTCCTTGATTGCCATCTGTTAATCGCACTCCGATTTCTGGGGCTTTTTCCACCATGGCCCGCACAAGCTCGCCCGGAATAAGCATCACTCGTGTATTCAGCTCGATAGCTGTAGCTGTGGCCGAATTTGGCAGGCCCTCCAAGACTTCACGTGCGTTAAAAACTTCACCAGGACGAGCATCATAGGTATTCATGACCTGACCATCTATTTTTGAGGTCAAACGTACGCCGCCTTCTTTGACGATATGAAACATGCTTGATTGTGAACCCGCTTCGAAGATGGTCTTATTCTTGCGAAAACGCACTTCATCCGCGCTTGCAGCTAGAGGCCGGAGAGCCGCACTGGGGAGACCGTCAAAGGCCGGCAGGTTACGCAGGAGCCTTAAGAAACGATCGCGTTCCGCCTTGTCAAACATCTTTTGAAGGTGCGGGAATGTATCTTTCATATGCGGGAAGTGCATAGCAGCGGCGAACTGCTTCTCAAAATCGTACTCGACAGTAAGTTCAATGTACTCGACCTGGCGGGCCATCTGATTTGCCTCAGCGCGCTTATCGGTACTGAGTAAGGCCATTCTTGCGCCGTCGCCAGCAGCATTGCCTACAGCATAAACGTTATCCAATTGGCAATCGGGGATCAGGCCCAAGGCCATAGCCTTGACCTTGTTTATATAGCTGCCGAATGCGCCGGCTAGGACGATTTTGTCCACCTGGGTCACACTCATTCGGCGCATCATTATTTTAGCGGCCGAATACATAGCGGCTTTTGCTAATTGCAGTGCGCGTACATCATCTAGGTTGAAGGTAATGTCCCGGCCAATGGATGTTTGTTCAGACCAGGCGATTACAAACTCCATTCCGTTCGGTCCTTCGCGCAGGCGTGGGGAATGGGTTTCCTTGGAGAATCGACCGCTGGCGTTAATAACTCCCGATCGGTACATTTCCCAGCCGAGATCAATCATTGCGGATCCACACAACCCTCGGGCTTGGATTGCGTCAGGCGACAGCTTGTCGGACCATTCCTCATGGCCGATTACCTTAAATCGTACGTCCCAGGTTATGGGATCGATGGCTACGTTCTCGATGGCCCCGATTGCCGCCCGCATACCGTTGGTAATCTGGGCCCCTTCAAATGCAGGGCCTGTGGGCACCGAGGTGGAAATGAGTTTGTGTCGATTGCCAAGCACCATCTCACCGTTGGTACCAATGTCAATTACGAGCATCATCTCATCTTGCTTATAGGGTTCCTCTGCGATAATGCAAGCGACATTGTCCGCACCGACGAAACCGGCCACGTTGGGCAGAACATGGATATTGGCCGAGGGATTTATTTCAAGGCCGAAGTCACGTGCTTTAATATCCAAAGAGTGATGTATTGCCGGGGTAAAGGGAGATAGACCAACGAATCTAGGTTCTATGTTGAGGAAAATGTGATCCATGCAGGTATTGCCTACAAGCACGACTTCGAGAATATCTTCTTGTTCGAAGCCAGATGTTTCGCAAACATTCTCGACAATAGTGTTCAATCCATCAAGTATTGCCGTGTGCATTTTCTCCAGGCCACCGTCATTAGTCATGGCATAGGTGATTCGGGCCATGACGTCATCGCCGTAAGGTGTCTGGGGGTTCATCATGGAGTGGGACGCCAGCACCCGCCCGCTATCGAGGTCGCACAGGAAACCTGCGACCGTAGTTGTACCCACATCCACCGCCAGACCGATCAAGATCTCAGAGAATCCTGGGAGAACACGAATAACTTCACCTCCAGCATCCTCTGATCCGTCATTCCAGACGAAGACAGTGACCTTCCAATCGCCATCGCGAACCGTCTTCTGTAAACCGGAAAGGGTAATGTAATCAATGGTCAGATCTGTCAAACCGTGTTCGCCGTTGAGAGCGTCCTTGAGTCGTTCCCAGTCTCCGAGCGGATCGTGAAGCGTAGCTGGACTCATCTCAACGAAATAGCGCTGGAGGGCGGGCTTGATCTCAATATTGACTTCACGGGCTGACTTTCGAACAAGCTGTTTTACTGCGCGGCTTTCTTCAGGAACATAGACAACAATTGGGCCGTGAATCTCAGCTACGCAACTCTGGCGGAGATTGGGCTCGGTTAGCCCTTTGGATCGAAAGAAGCTCCGCTCTCGATCCAAAACAGGGTTGAGATGATCCATGCTCGATTCGATCCCGAATCGTTCGAAGAAACCCTCTTCGATCTGAACTCGGCACTTGGAACATGTCAGCCGGCCGCCGCAGGGTGTTTCGATCTCAACACCGAGAGTTCGCCCAGCTTCGAGGATAGTCATACCATCTTCGACTTCTCCACGGCTTCCAGAAGGTTGGAAAATTACGAGATGCTTCTTTTTTTCATTCATTCGCATTCAAATGTACTTGGGGGCTCGGCAGAGCCGTTTCTTGTTCTTTTGGAGGCGTATAGTTGGCATCCTCACTCTGAGAGTTTGTAAACTTGACTGTAACATCTTGTGGTAAGGCAATACCGACTTCGATTTCAATGGTCTTGAGAATCGCGGCCGGAATTGGGCAGCCGGTGTGGCGAATATGTTTATCTGTGGAGTGATATACGACGCTGTCGCTCATGCGTCCGAATACCTCGTGGCCTCTTCCTTTCCACTGGATACGGGCTAGGTCTGAATTCATGGCGCTGATTTGTTCGCATTCACTGCGAACAAAAACCTGAACGTGTTTGTTGTCTAGCTTTTGGACATCGATCTTCGCCGAATATCCGCAAATCCCAGCATAGACCTCAGATTGAGCCATTTAAATCACCTTGAAATATATCTAGCACATTGCCAAGCTGGACAAATTCATGTCGCTTGACTGATATCCCGTTGTACCACGGGATAGGCAGTGATGTTCCACACATCGGCAAAATATTCGACCAGATTGTGAATAATAGCCGGGTCGTCCGCCTTCATTATCCAGAAAGTCTTCTTGGGAGAGGCGCCTACCCATTCGTAGCGTGCAATTGTCTCGTACCGTCCGGAAAAGGAGCTAGTCCTTTCCCAATCCAAGAATGATTTACGGTTTTCTTTTATCTCCTTCAAGGTGAATCCTGGTTTAGCGTCTCCAATGACGAGGAATAACATCCGATCTTACTCCGTTAAAATCCGCCTAACAGTCTTTGACCATCGGGTTGAGCATCTTTTGCGGTTCTTCTATCTAGCGCTAATTCGTCTGAGGATGGTTCCAGATTGTCGATAATATCCTGGACCAAAGATACCAGGCGTTCATGTTCGGTTAACTGCTGGCTGCGGCGGACTTCAAGCATGGTGCGAAGGGCAACGGCTGGATGACGGGCAGTGTGGCGCACGGGACGCCCATCAGTGGTCACCACCATTCCCCAATCGAGGAGGCTCGCCAAGACATCGTAAATGCGCTGTCGTGGTACTTGAGCTCGATTGGCGACTTCAACCGCCGATGACTTTTCGTGGCCCAGCAGAGCGAGATATGCACGGGCTTCATACTTATTTAGGCCCAAAACAGTAAGTTGTGATACCCAATTTTCGTCCAGCATGTCCCTACTGACACTCAGTTTCCGGCTAATCACCACTAACAAGTGGTGACATCGTACAACATATTGGCCAGGTTGTCACCTGTCATTTGTCATGTGTTTGCCATGAGCAGTATTGTCCTAAATGTGACAATATAAAATGTCCTATTTGAGAGAAAACATACGAGGACATGAACGAGGACAGTCTGCTTACGATGAGGAAAAAAATATCGACCCGAAAAGAAATCATGCGGAGGCTGGAAGAAAAACGCAAGAGACAAGGAGAAGCAGCTGAGTTGCTAGAGATCACAAAGGGTTAGGTGAGGTGGTTACTGAGAATATATCGCCAGAGAGGGGTAAAAATTTATTGATTAGGGAAGCATTGATGGAATGGCATAATGAACCTCAGAACTTTCAAGATAGTGATCCGGGCAGCTGGGTTTAAGAATACCTGCGGCACGCTGAAGCGACTGTCAAATAACCGAACAGGAATTAATCTATCAATCTTGAAGAGTCGCCGCCGCTCAGAGGATCGGTATTTTCGGCGGAATCTTTTGGACGAAAACCAGGGCAACGAAGCACGGGCAGCACTGGGTACTTGGCAAAGGCTGAGTTAATCTTGGACATGCCGCACAGGAAATAGAGAGGTCCTCGATGGCTCTTGACAATCTGCACATTGGCACATACGGAACATAGGCCGGCAGAACTAAGATAATCGTCCACGATCATGGTGGCAAGTATCGACTTGCTAGATCCTCATTAATTCTGTTCGGTAGTCAACATGGCCTGTAGATTCTCCAATGGCACCGTAGGAGGTATATCGCAGCCACTGGTGAGAATGAAACCACCTCCTTCAGAGGCAGCATTGATACAGGCCAGGCTTTCTGCCCTAACTCGTTCCGGATCGGCTAAAGTCAGGACAGCCACCGGATCCACGTTTCCTGCCAGGCAGAGGCGGTCGCCAATGCGTCGCTTCGCCTCGGCCAGATCGACCTTATAGTCAAGGCTAAAGCAATGGACACCAGTTTCGGCGATGGACTCGAGCTTTTCCGTTGTGTCGCCACAGATATGGAGCCAGGTGTAAGCCTCGTATTCTTCGGCCCAGGCAATAAGAGGTTGAAGATAGGGAAGCGAAAAGGTGCGAAATGCCCGTTCTGAGATCAGATCACCTGAACCTGTGGGATCGGCGATGCTCAACAACGGAATCACTCTATCTTCAAGCAGAGGTTTATAAAACTGTTTGATCAACTCCGTGGCAAAGGCTAGCATCTTGTGGACTTCGCCCTTTCTCTTGTATGTAGCCTTCATGAATGGCTCAACATCGAACATCTGGCCGGCCAAGGTAAAAGGGCCCCAGGCCGTCACGGTGACAACTACATCATCGCCAATATCGTTGGCGACCAATCTGGCCGCTTCCCGAATGTTCTGGATGACAGGATCATCCTCGATCATCATGACATCCAGGTCGTCCACCTCGTCTGCACTTTCCTTGATAATTGGCTCCTCCAGATCTGGCGCGCCGAGTGGGCGTTCTTTGACCCTACCTCCGACAGCGGCCGCCAGATAATTGTTGTATCCAGAGCCGACATAGACGATGGGGCTATGCAGCTTTTCATTTGTCTCGATGATCATGTCAGCGTAAGCTCGGGGATCAACGATGGCCTCACCGAACTCGGTTTTTTGGTGCCGGATAGTCCAGACCCCGCCACCAAAAAGGGTGGTTGGTACAGTTGGTGTTTGCTTCATCTCAAATGCTGCGAGAATCGTGTCCTTAGGTTTCATCTTTTATCTCCTATTCAATAGCAACTCGCGAATGATGTTTGGGAAAACACAAAAATTTTCCTAAATATGGATCACAAGTTCTCGGTTCAAATTAAGCAAGTAAGCCATAAACGTACGAACAGTAGAAAACGAAATTGAATTTCAGGGATCAACCGATCCCATTTATTTTAGCGTACCGTGAATTCATATCCAGCACCTATCCAATAAACATTCGGCTCTGCCTTTATTCAACCCCGACAATGCGGCCGCTCTGTTTGGATCGGAAGTTGTCAAGATGGGGCATCGCCTATATCCGGGTGGGCAAACAAGCCAGGTTCGCCACCCGTGTGCAAGAAGACGACAGTGTCCTCTGGACCCAGCCGGCCGTCCTTGATCTCGCTCATTAATCCAGCCAGGGCTTTTCCGGTATAAGTTGGGTCGAAAAACAGTCCTTCGGTGCGGGCCAGCAGGCGAATCGCATCGATACATTCAGGGGTCGGGATTCCGAAGCCTGGACCAATGGAGTCGCCCTTGATCAATATGTCACTGGGCTTTAGGTCGATATGATAGCCAAGTAACGTTGAAGTTTCCCTGGCAATATTAGCGATACGCTCGCGGCACTCGGGCACTGGCCGGCTGACGGTGATACCCATTACCTGGATGGAACTGTGATTGATCTTCACGCCGGCTAACAGGCCACCCTGGGTGCCACAAGAGCCTGTCGCCAAAACAATCCAGTTGGGCTGCACGCCTAAGGCTGCCGACTGTTTGATTATTTCGAGTAAACAGGCTACGTAGCCACAGGCTCCTAGAGCAGTTGCGCCGCCGCGTGGTATCAAATAGGGGCGACTACCTGAGCGTTTTAACTCTTCTGAAACCTCCCTAATTCTATGATCCACCAGTCCTCGATCGGGGTTATCTGTAAAATATAGTTCTACGTTGAGAATTTGGTCGAGCAGCAGATTACCCTGATTTTCGGCCGGACGCGAACCGTGCATAACAGCCGCAGCAGACAGACCAGCGACGCGGGCCGCGGCCGCCGTGGCTCGAATGTGATTTGACTGAGGGCCGCCGCCAGTCACAATTACGTCGCAACCTTGGTTTATCGCATCGGCCAAGTAAAATTCCAGGTTTCGAATCTTATTGCCGCCAAAGCCGAAGCCGGTCATGTCATCACGCTTTACCAAAATGCGGGGGCCGCCAAGCGCAGCTGATAGGCGGGGGGCTTCAACTAAAGGAGTTGGGAGTATCGCAAGGGGAAAGCGCGGTGGGGTAAGATCAGGGGAAAGGCTCGGGCCGGCAGCCACGGGTAGGTCCGACCTAATTCCATCAATTGTCATGGGCTTGCTCAGCTTTTGCCAGCTCTATAACTCGATCGACAAATTCTGGGCACAGGCCAACAGAAAGCCGATAGTCAAACAGAGCTTCAATCTCCTGGTTGCTTAAGTGCTGGCGGATATCTCTATTTTCTAGAACAGCCTCCTTGAGCGGCCGGCCATCCTCATGGGCTCGCATTGATGTTTCGTACACCAATGTGTGGGCCGTCTGTTTGCCAACATGGCGAGCTAAGGCAAGCATCAACGCCTCTGAAAGAACAAAGCCTTTGCTAGCTTCGAGGTTTGCCATCATTCGCTCCGGATGGACGTTAAGATTGGCGCACATGGATATAGTGAGTGCCATTGACTTGGCGGCCGCCATGCACGCAGCCGGTAAGGCGACCCATTCCACCTTCCAGGAGCGTCCGTCACGTTCGTGATCATGGGCCTGGCTCTCAGCAATCATGGCTGAATTGTGACGAACGACCCGGCCAAGGGTACCGAGATGTTCAGCGATTTCAGGATTGCGTTTGTGGGGCATGGTGATGCTGCCGACTGTACCCGGAGAAAAACCTTCGCTCACCTCGCCGATCTCCGGTCGCTGCAGATTATATACTTCCTGCCCGAATTTATCGGCCGAGCCAGTAATCAACACCAACAACTGAAACCACTCAACTATCACGTCCCGGGCTGTGTTCCAGACGATGGCTGGAGATCTGAGTCCAAGCCGGCTAAAGAACTTGTTCTGTAACTCCATGCCTTGCGGGCCATAGGAAGACAGACTGCCAACTCCTCCAGCCAACTGACCGACGCCGAGACGCGGTTTGAGGTCGCGGAAGCGTAGAATGTGCCTTCTAATCTCCCTTGCCCAAACTGCAACTTTGAATCCAAATGTAATGGGAAGGCCTTGTTGACCGTGAGTGCGCCCGGGCATGACTGTATTTCGATGTATTTCTGCCAATGACAAGAGTGACTTTTCGATTTGTAAAAGGTCGCTGTATAAGATCTGCCAAACCTTTCCGATGGCCAGCATCATCCAAGTATCTGTGACATCTTGGACTGTTGTTCCATAATAAAACCACTCCCCGGAGTCACCCGGACAGCGCCGTTGCATCGCCTGAATCAACCCCAGCATGGAATGGTTAGTCGCTTCAAAGCCCTGGCGCACTTCGTTGAAGAACTCTTCGTCCAGTTGAACCGTACGGCAGGTTTCAGCGACTTGACCTCCAGCCAATGCAGGGATTAAGCCAACCTCGGCCTGCGTCTCGGACAACATAGCCAGGATTTCCAACCAGGCGCGGGTACGTGGAACTTC
>JBARZW010000065.1:0-75415 GCA_049650305.1 Promineifilaceae bacterium (SeqCode) | reverse complement strand
GAGAAGCAGCCGTCTGATGAGATGTACCATCTGCTCGACCTCTTCCGGGTTGAAATAGGCAGCGGCATCACCGCCAACTTCGGGATGGCTGCTGCGATCACTGGCAGCGACGACCTGCCCACATGCCATATGCTCCAATATCGGCAGACCAAAACCTTCATATAGACTTGGTTGCACGGCAAGAGCGGCGGCGCCGATTACGGCTGGCAGGTCTTCATCAGGCATCCATCCCAGGGGCTTCACGATACCCAAGAGACGATCTGATTCAATCCGCCTGAAAAAATCATCGCAAAGCCATCCCCGGCCTCCGACAAGAACCAGGGTTAAATCTGGAAAATCTCCCCTAAGAATCTGCAAGGCATCTACAAGTCTATCCAGATTCTTTCGTGGTTCCACAGTGCCAAGATGTAGCAAAAATTGATCTGGCAGGCCATATTCGTTTCGCACGCGGGCGACATCGGCGGAAGAAGGCGGCTTAAAATTTCGCGCTGCCGATTCATGGACGACGTGGATCTTAGCCGGATCGACGCCATAATACTCGACAATATCCTGCTTTGTAGCTTCCGATATTGCGATGATAGCCGAGGCTCGCCGGCAGAAAAGAGGCATGGCTAGATTAAGAAACCAGTAATTTAGTCGCTTGTGATAATTCGGATAGAGCTTGAATATGAGATCGTGCACAGTGAGCACGCTGGGGATGTGACGCACGGGCATCAATAAGTGTTCTGTACTGTGATAGAGTTCGGCTTCAGGTATTAAAGGCTCGAAAGAGAACCGGCTCAGGTTAGCCAGATATACGAGGATTCGCCATGGTTTGTAGCCGAGACCAACGCTTTTGCCGGGTAGAGAATGAAGGCTATCCGGAATGCGCCCGTCCCGACCTCGATTGTAGAACAGGGCAAAGCGATCGGGAGCAATATCGGCAAGAGATCGGGCAAGGCTCTCTGCGTATCGACCAAGCCCGGCGCGGCTATGCACGGCGGCGGATACGTCGACGAAAATCATATCCGGGTATGGCTTATAAATGGCCTGGTTAGGTCGTTGTTGTCGATGACGACGTTTGCCATTGCCTTTGGATGGCAGCTACGTAGATAATCTTGCTGGGCGGGGATATAGCGAAGCATGTATCGTTTTCGCAGATCCGCGACGTCAGCCGATTGATGATCTCGGCCATTCGTGCTTGTGTACCGGATTGTCGCTCGTTCCAGGGCCGTCTCCACTGTCGCATCAACGAATAGGCAAAAGTCCCAAAATCCGGCCAACTCAGGTCTCTGCAGAAAGATTCCATCGAGAAGCAGAACCGCATCGTCTGGCGCCCTGAGAACCGGAACCTTGACGATCTGGTCAGATCTGTAATCGAATACGGCCGTCTGGTAGCACCGGTCCCCGTCTTGTCCGAGAGGAATGAGAAGCCGGCTCGTTATCGACCGGTAGTCGAAGGAATCATGGAAATACCCTTCAGGAGACATAGGCCCACGACGATAGCGAATTGAACGAGGGTTGTGAAATCCGTCGATAGTCGACAGGATGACAACCCGTCCCATCTCCCCTAGCTTCAAGGACAGCTCATGAGCTAAAGTCGTTTTGCCGGCCGCATCAACGCCATCGACAGCGACGCGAAGAGGATGGGCGCACGTGACCTTGTTTATCAGATGGGCCAGGTGAACCAGCAACTGGGCTCGATTCATCTGTAAATCTAAGGATGAGTCGACCACCACTCGGTACTCCAAGCAACTGCCCTTTCGATACCTTCTCTCAACGACACTTCTGGTGTGTAGCCCAGCAACGCGTGAGCCTTTCCGATGTTGGCCACATAATGGGTAACCTCGCCAACACGCGGCGGCTTGATCTGCAGCTCAGGTTCGATTCCCAAGGCCTGACCGATATATTCGGCCAATGTTACCAGGCTATTGCCCTGTCCAAAGGCGAGGTTTATCGTTTGGTTCATGTCACTATCGCCAGTCAACAACTCTAGACCCCTGGCGACGCCGCCAACGCAGTCGTCTATGTAGGTAAAATCAAGGACCTTGTCTTTCCCGTACACTGTAATTGGCTGCCGTTCGCTTATTTGTCGAATGAATTTTGGAATGACGCGGGACATGCGTTCCAGGTCATTGTCATATCGACCATAGACATTGCTGAACCGGTAGACTAAATAATTCAAGCCGTAACATTGCGCGTAAGAGTAAATCAGCGCCTCCCCAGAGATCTTGCTCGCCGAGTAGGGACTCTCAGTGAAGGCGAAATCTGCGTAAGATTCCTCGGTAATGTAGCGATGAATGTCACCATAGACTTCGCGAGAACTACTGAAAATGAGCGGGACATCGTTTTGCCTACAAAATTCCAGAACGTTGAAGGTCATCGTGATATTTTCCAGAGCGCGATCGGGTTGCTGCACCAGTTCATGGACTTTCGCGTGGGCGGCTAGGTGTACCACCGCATCCAGATCTGGCGGATAATCGACATGTCCGAGTCCATTCTTAAAATCACGGTACGGCGCGCTTAGGTCCTGCAACAGCGTCTCGATCTCATTTGTCCAAGCATTCGGCCGCTTGTCGATGCCGAAGACATAGTGACCTTTCTCTTGCAAGTAAAGACCCAGATTCGTTCCAATTTGACCGCTAGATCCGGTAATCAAGACGCGCATAGTCACAGATCTCCTTTATCAGAAAGCCAACGACAGAATACAAGCAGCCGCAGGAGAAGGAAGTTGACCTGCGAATTGATAGGCCAACCATATCCGTCGCCGAGGATCAGTTTTCGATTATAATCGAGAATAACCATCCGATGACGGTGATTGTAGAGCCATAATCGGGAAAGGTAAAACGTTATCTCCTGCTTCTGGACATCAGGACAAGAACGGTGAATCGGGGTAGAGCCAACATGCGCTTCCATCGCCAAGGTTCTCTGACCAGTCGATAAAGCCATTCAAGGCCGATCCTCTGAGTCCATCGGGGAGCACGAATGGCCCGTCCGGTGACGAAATCGAGCGAACCACCGACGCCTATGGCGATATGCAGGTTATCAAAAGCATCAACGTTCCTGGCGATCCAAATATCTTGAGCGGGCGCCCCGTAGGCAACGTATAAAATGTCCGCCCCGCTCTCGTTGATACGGTCGACGAGGGCTGCATTCTCATCCATTTCCGGGGATCCTGGGTATGTGCCTGCTATTCGCAATCCCGGGTATTTTTCCTCGAGCATTTCCGCAGCTAGATCGGCTACACCCGGTGCAGCTCCCAGGAGGAATAATCGCCAGCCGTGGTTCGCGGCTTCGGCAGCCAGTCTGTAGACAAAATCTGAGCCCGCGACCCTTTCGGAAAGAGGCTGCCCGAGCCATCGACCTGCTAGCAGTAAGCCGATGCCATCCGGAAGGCAAAGATCAGCTGCATTGAGAACACGGTAGAAAGCAGGGTCGTTCTGTGCAGTCATGATGAACTCAGGATTGACCGTCGCTATCTGGTGTACGCCTGGTTCGTCCATGTAGCGCGTAGCAAGAGCTAATGCATGCTCGATGGTTACATTATGGACCTTTACACCGAGAATCGAGAGCGCCTCGGGCCCTTCATCCTCAATTGGGAGGATTGGATCCACTGCTTTCATTATCGAGCTAAGACTTCCTTCATTTCACCAGAGGTCATAATGCCCCACTTTCCAAAAGGAAACGCGGTCACCGCTTTTTTCCGAGTGATGATTATATGGCACAATCTATCTTGGAGGGTACTGAGCGACAATATAGCAGCCGGCTGGTGATTTGTACGATTGAAAGGAGCAGGATGCGAATAGAACACGCCGATTCCTCACAGGAGAAAGGCTGGCTTTTCGGTCCTTGGAACTCGAATAGCGAGCTATCGATAGGCTATGCGAATAAGGGCATAGATGAACCGCACGTCCACGGAACTGTAACCGAGATATATCTGGTTGGACAGGGAAACGCCAAAGTCAGGGTGAACGATCAAACAATTACGATCGGCGCCGGTGATGTTTTGCGGGTCGACCCTGGTGAAGCGCACACATTTATCTCGAATACCGAGGATTACTTTCACTTCGTCATTCACTATCCGGGTCTAACTGGCAGTGAAGTAGTAGTCGACAAGAAGCTAGTATTAAGAAGCGACCTTGGATTATAAGTTGGCGAAGCAGCAGAGATGAATAAAACTATCTATGAGAGAAAGACTCTGACTGACGGGGGGCATCAAGGATCGAAAAAACGAATTCGTCAAAAGAAGGCAGGAGATAGATGAAGAGTGAGATAAGGCGTCTAGAACAGTTAGCTCGCAGGCTCGAGCCGAATGCCAGGTCGTGGACCAGTATATTGAAGAAGATCGCCACATACGCCGATGACTTCTTAGAACAGCTCCCAGATTCACCGGCTTTTGTAGAGCAGCCCGGTGACGGCCGCTCACTATATGACTCACCGATTGGGGAATACGGACTCGAAGTCGAAGATGCTTTAGAGATCCTACGAGAAAGTGGTGATACGGCAGGCATCAACACCGCAACACCGCGCATGCTGGGATATATACCTGGAGGAGGTCTCTTTCACTCCGCGCTTGGCGATTACCTGGCAGCGATTACTAATCGCTACTTACCGGGCTATTCCAGACCGGGGGGACATCGATGATTTTAACCGGCGTTTAGTGGAAGAGCTCAGAGCGGACAGCCGGGTGCTGATAAGCTCGACCAGGCTTGGCGGGAATTATATCCTTCGCCTTGCCGTCGTCTCTTTTCGCACGCACCTGGACGAGATAGAGGAGACGCTAGAAATACTGCGAAGCACGGTCGCCAGATTGCGAGGGAGATAAGTTGAAGGTTACGTCTCTATCTGTTAGCTGGCTGCGTTCTCAAGTACATCAAGGGTTTTCACGGCCGCCGTCTCCCAGGAAAAACGCCGGACGTTATTAAAACCAGCTTTGACTAGGCGATGGCGCAACGTTTCATCGTCAAGAATATGAGATATCCCATTGCCAATAGCCGTCTGGTTGAGCGGATCGACGAGCAAGGCAGCGTCACCGGCTACCTCTGGAATTGAGCTGGAATTCGAGGCCAAGACCGGCGTCGCGCAGGCGTTCGCCTCCACCACGGGAAATCCAAATCCCTCATAGAGCGAAGGGAACACCAAGGCCTCAGCCGCGGATATCAAGGCTCCTTTGTCTTCAGCGGCGATGTAACCGGCAAGAAGAATACGTTCCCGATTGGCTGGTTTCATTTCTTGCACTTTTGCCACGATTGGCTCAGCCAGCCACCCGAGCTTTCCGGCGAGGACAAGCTGGTGATCCACCCCGCTGCCAATGAAGCTGTCTATAAGGCGCGTCAGATTCTTGCGGGGCTGGATCGTTCCAATATGGAGGATGTATGGTGGTGTTATGCCATATTTCTCCATGACAGCCGCCCGTTTATCTGCATCCATAACTGGCCTTAATTCCGGGTCAATTCCGGGGAATATCACCTCCACTTTTTCGGCCGGTATCTTATAGTATTTGATCAGGTCTTTTTTAGTAGCTTCGGAGTCGACGATCACCTTTCTGGCTCGCCTCGAATTGTGCCCGGTGCTCCAGCGGAGGTAGACAAGCTGCCGTCGTGTATGGGCTTCTGGGTATACCAAGAAGCCGAGATCATGCACGGTTGCCACGCTGGGACGACGGTAGGAGTAGGGTAGGACATGGGCCGGCGTGAAAAAGACGTCCGGCGGCCTCCTATGTAACTCGGATGCAAGCCTCAGATGTGTCCACAGGCGCGGAAATGATAGTTCCACATGCTCAATATCATCAGCGGTTGGGAATATCTCCTCGGCCGGTCTGTCGTTGTAATAGAGGCGAATACGATGCCCCCTGGACGTGGCTAGTGGGATAAGTGATCTCGTAAGAAAGAGGGAATAGGCTTCCGTTCCTGTCCGCTCACCTTCAATGGCTCGACTGGCGTCAATGCCGATTATCATTCCGGAAGTTTCCCCTAGCGGCATTCGCCCATGATCAAAAACTCTTCGGCAACCCAGCCCTCCTCTAGCGAAACAGTTCGAACCTTTATCCAATCAAAGCCATTGGCTTCGACCGGCTCTTCACCAACTATCAGCGTGAGATAGCTCCCGTCGCGAAGGATCGTCATCTCGCCACCACCTGGAGCATCCCGTAAAGTGAGACCACTTCCAGATGTGCCTTCGACGATTGCCCGGCAGATAGTCTCGGTTGGCGTTGGAGTCGGGAGACTAGGATCAACTGTGGGTGATGGAGAAGGGGTTGGTGGCTGCGTCTCAAACAGTTCATCCGGTTCTTCCGTGGCAACATTCAACGGATCATCGCCACTACTCAGACCATTATCGTCGCTAATCTGTCCGTAGCTGTATATGAGCAACGCGATGGCTGCCAGAAAAAGCATCAAGCTACCGAGCAGTGTAAACCTGGCTCGGCGTAACATAGATTCTCTTTCCAAGGTATAAAAACGCGCACCTCCGCGTCTAATTCCCTGGTAGGCTATCAACGCAGCAATTGCGGCGATTACCGTCAGTATGATCGGTAGCGTTATTCCACTCATGCCAGCTTCAAATCTCCAACTATTAGTTCTTTAGTTGGTATCGGTCCATTCCGGATTATGCGCGGAGGATCGGAAGTGAAATCCAATATCGTGGAAGCAACACCGTGTCGTACCGCTCCTCCATCCAGGACCGCGGCGATAGATCCCTTTAAGGCCCTCATTGCCTGATCGGCGGTAAGGGCCGGGCTGGATCCCGACTGGTTGGCGCTGCTCGTCGCGATCGCCCCTCCTGCACTGTTAATTAGGCGACGAGCGATTACATTATCGGGTACTCTTACGGCAATCCCTTGGTTCGGGGACAATCCGCTGGCTAAATCCAATCGCTTATGGAGGATGAGAGTAAGCGGCCCGGGCCAATATCTATCGATGAGTGCTCTGGCTTCGGCTGGGATTCTCATGGCGATGCTGTCCACATCGCTCTTTCGTGCAAGCAATACAGGGATGCCCTTCTGACGGGAACGGTTCTTCGCAATATAGAGCTTGTCAATCGCATCCGGATCAGCGACGTTTACCCCAACGCCGTACAAGGTGTCGGTTGGAAAGGCGACAAGGTAGCCGAGCTTGATCAGTTCGGCTGCTTGTTCTATTGCTTCCGGGTGACTAGCATCCAGCATCTTTGCCATTAGTTAATATCGCTATCGGCTTCGCCGGTACAGATGCGAACTACACGATCATGCCCGCCATAATCTTGTATCAGATCAACGCGAGCGGAGGGAAAGGTGGATTGGGCCAACATGCGCGCGGTCTGGCCTTGCTGCCATCCGATCTCCAGAAGCATCGCGCCGCCGCGAGCCAGCCTGTTATTGGCCTGGGCCATTAATTGCCGAATGCCATCCAATCCATCAGACCCACCCCGTAAGGCGACGTCCGGCTCGTACCATTTTACACCAACGTTTAGTGACGTCCACTCGTGGTCGGCAATATACGGCAGATTGGCGACCACGAGATCCGGGGCTTCGATTATCGGCTGAAGATATTGGCCTTGATGAAACTTAATTCTGTCGTCAAAGCCTAAAACCCGAGAATTCTCTTCGGCCAGCTCGAGGGCAGCTTTGGAGATATCTGTCGCTTCAATCGTGGCGTTGGGTAATTCACTTGCCAGGGCCAGAGCAATACAGCCGCTACCGGTTCCTACATCGATGATATGAGGCCGTTCCTGCCTGCTGTACCTGTGTGCAACCCATTCCAGGGCTAAATCTACTAGCTGTTCAGTCTCTGGCCTTGGGATAAGCACCGACGGCGATACCTTAATGTCGAGGCCATGAAACTGAGTCTTGCCGATCAGGTAGGGAATGGGCTCTCCAGTGCTGGCTCGTTCCAAGAGCGAGAGATAGCGGTAAGCCTGTTCCGGATTCATGCTCTCCTCATCATGAGTGATGAGATAGCGGTGGCTCACTGCCATCACATGTTCCAGGATCAGGCGGGTATCTAGGGCTGGGGATGGTGAATCGATGAGCTTTTTCCGGCCGGTTGCCAGGGCTTCCCTGATCGTCATATCCTCTCATCAACCAAATGTTGAAACAATGCGATTGTGGCAGATAGATCCTGCTTTTACACTAGCTCTATACCAGTTCCGCAACCGGGATTAGTCCCGTATCCTCTAGTTCGCCGAGGATTTTGCCAGCACTCTCGAGAGGTGTCTGGAGATCGGTACGCACATGAATATCCGGATTGGCCGGCGCCTCAAATGGATCAGAAATCCCGGTAAAATTAGGGATCTCTCCTTCAAGGGCCATCTTGTATAGGCCTTTCACATCTCGCTCGATTACGGATTCCAGAGAAGCGTCCACAAATACCTCAATGAAATGCGTGGTTTCCGCACGAACGCGATCGCGTATCGACTGGTAGGGAGAGATAAAGGAGCAAATGCAGGCGACCCCGTTGCGAGAAAGTAACTTGGCTACGAAGGTGATTCGCTCGATATTCTTCTCACGGTCTTCCTTGCTGAATCCCAGGTCGCGGGTGAGGCTCTCACGAACAATATCGCCATCAAGACGTTCCACCTTAAGACCACGCCCGCGCAACTCCTCCTCAAGGATATGAGCAATGGTGGTCTTGCCCGATCCGGATAGACCGGTCATCCAGAGAACGAATCCTTTCTGTTCTTTTGCTGAATCTGTTTTCGTCATATGAGTGAATCTATATTTTTAAGCGCTTACTTATCTAATTACTTTACCTTGCATGTCAGAGGGAATTGGCAGACCAAATATATCAAGGATCGTCGGCGCAAAGTCCATCAATTGGGTTGGAGGCAAGGATACACCGCCGAGATCCTCTTCGGGAGGTGTATATATCCATATGCCATTTACCGCGTGATTCGCGTCATCTGGTCCCGTATCGTTTTCTAAGGTGTAGATATCACCGTGACCAAAACTGCCTACCGAGCGCCAACCCAGGTTGTCAAAATAAACGAGAAGATCAGGTGCCACGCCGCGCACTTCACGGTAGATATCCTGGGGCTTGAAAACTTTGGTGTCCAGCATCTTGCCATCAGGTGCGGGTATGCTCTTGATATGATCGGCCAGGGTTTCGCGAAATGATTCGTATTCGTCTGCCGGTATCACGCCGTTGGATTCGCGGCCCTCTACATTAAGAAATATCCGGCCGTAATAACCACCGTCACCCCATACTCTTGTGTTAGCCCAATCCACCTCCACCTTCTCAAAGGATGACAGATGGCCCTCTGGAGGATCGTCGTACAATTGGAGATAGCCCTCTCGTCGGAGCCACTCATTGATACAAATCCCGCCGTCCATTTTTTTTACGCCATGGTCGGAGACAACGATTACATGGGTCTCGGGAGGTATTCTCTCGAGTAACGTACCAATTTCCTTATCAAGATAGAGATAGTATTCCCAAATCGCACTAACGAATGGGCTGTCAGGATCATGCTTTCGATGCTCTGGATCGTGATGGGCCCAAAGACCGTGATGGATGCGATCGACGCCCATTTCCACAAACATAAAGAAATCCCATGGTTTCTCGTCCATAAGATACCGGAGCACCCGAAACCGTTTCCCAGTCATATCGTAAATCTGCTTTAACAAGAATGCCTTGTCATCGGTCCGGAATTGGGGCACGTCGACATCATATACGTCCGGAGCGAGCAGACTCTCAACCTCTGTTCGAAGTGACGCCGGATGAGTCCACTGGACTTTCGGATTCGTCGTACTTGGAGTCAGAAAGCTGGAGATCAGAAAACCATTGACTGGCTTGACTGGGTAAGTTTGGGGTACACCGACGATAGTACACTGCAAACCCGCCTCACCGAGGATATCCCAGATGCGTCTCTCTTTTACCGTCAAACCAGTAGCTATGTAACGATTATCGTAACTATAATCTCGTCGATTGCGAAACCCATAAAAGCCGAGGACACCGGGATCTTTACTGCTGGTCATAGAACTCCACGCTGGCACGGTTATGGCCGGCGTAGAGCTATACAATTCGCTTGTAGCACCCCCATCTATCAGCCGCTTAAAATTGGGTAGCTTGTCTCGCCAGGAGTGGAATATTAACTCTGGCGGGGCGCAGTCAAGCCCAATTACGAACACCTTAGGGCTCTTTTTTCGTCCAAACAGTCTCTTCAACATGCGTTTTTCTCTTGGCGGTGGTCAAACCGAAAGCAATACGATAGCGGACTGCGAACCGGAATGGTTACGGAGAATCGTTTTTGTTTTTCGCTTTCATACCGTCTAGTAGGACTTTCGAGACCTCTGGACGCGTGAATTCAGGAGGGAGCATTTCACCTCGCTCCAACATCTCCCGCACTTCCGTACCGCTCAAGAAGATCCAGTTCTCGCGGTCGTGCGGACACGTTTTCGAACTCACGACCATACCGCATTTCCGACAATAGAAAGTGTAATCGAAGGGTAGTATTTCGATGCCGACTTCATCCCGTTTGAAGGTGTCGAAGATAAGTTGCGCATCATAAGTGCCGTAATAATCGCCGACGCCAGCATGATCGCGCCCGACAATAAAATGAGTGCAGCCGTAGTTCTTGCGGACCAGGGCGTGGAAGATCGCCTCACGAGGACCGGCATATCGCATAGCCGCCGGAAATACGCCCAGCAGCACACTGTCCGCTGGATAATAATCACGAAGGATTGCCTGATAACTGGCAATACGGACATCCGCTGGGATATCGTCGGGTTTTGTTTCGCCTACCAGGGGATGGATGAAAAGCCCATCAACAATTTCAAGCGCCGCTTTCTGAATATACTCATGGGCCCGGTGTATAGGATTTCTGGTCTGGAATCCGACGATCCGGCGCCAACCACGCCTGGCGAACATCCTTCGTGTTTGAGCAGGTGTGTGTCGCAACTCAGGGAATTCGCTTGCCGCCGCAGCAGGCAAATCGACTACCCAGATCTCACCTCCCACCAGGATATCGCCCTGTTGCAATAACCGGGAAACGCCTGGGTGTGACTCGTCGGTCGTTCCATAAACCAGTTCTGCCTCCCGAAGCTTGTCGTATTCGTAAAGTTCGGCTACTTCCAAGACTGCGAGAACCCTTCCCTCTTCGCAAAGGGCGATTTCCTGGCCGATCTGGAATCCACTCGCTGTTTCTCTATCGATGGGAAGAGTAATGGGTAGCGACCATAGAAGATTGTTGCTCAATCGCATTTCGCCAACCACGCGCTCGTAGTCAGCCTGTCCCATGAAACCGGTTAGCGGGCTCATCGCGCCATGGGCAAGAAGTTCGAGGTCAGACAAACTAAATGGACTCAACTCGACCTTGGCGAGCTCTTCCGCCCGCTCTTGCACCGCTTTTCGCATCTGACCACGCATCATACGGTTGACCAACTGACCACCATGCGGAGGGCTTACGTCAAGGAGAGCAACAACATTTACAGATGATTGAAAATCCGTCATAAAGTTCCCTGTGTATAACTAATTATTATCTAGTATTTTCACGGCAAAACAGCATCGCCAACGACGATGCTGTTATCATACCAATTGTAGGGTACTTAATCGATGGGGACAAAGTAATATCAAAGTTCATTCATTTCTAATCTCTGGCTCAACTGATGGTCAGTTACGTGTGCTATCGTTTACCGGTAAGCTGGCCTACCATCCAGCGGTTAGAATCTATCGTGCACCTCAAAAAACATCAGAAGGAAGGTTGAGATATGGCTCGGAAAGAAGTGACTCGCCGGCAGTTTATGGCAGGTGCGGGCGCCATGGGAGCTACGACACTATTCGCCAACGAGCTGCTGCCAAGTCAGGGGTTGGAAAACCATCTTTGCTTTCTACCCAGAATCCTAGGTCGAGCGGATGGAAACACGCTTAACTTCATTGTCGTTATGTGCGACACTTGGCGGTTTGATCACGTAGGAATCTTTGGGAATAACTGGATTCAAACACCCAACGTAGATGCTTTCGCTGGGCAGTCACAAGTATTTAACCGCGTATACGCGGGGGGATTTCCAACAGTGCTCAATAGGGCTGAGCTATTTACCGGGCGCTACATGTATACCGAGATGGACTGGGAGGATCTACCAGAGGGTGAGATTGTTACTGCGACGGTCATGAATGAAGCTGGCTATACCACTGGAGCCGTATTTGACAATTGGCACCTGAAAGATGAGGGATTCTATTTCGATCGCGGGTTCAGCTCATGGGAATGGATCAGAGGACAGGAGAGGGATCGGTTTCGGGCCAACCCTCTTCACCCCACTCTTCCCGCCGATCCCTCCAAATTCCGTGGAGGAGCTGAACCGGTTGAACAATACCTGAGAAACGTATCCGGCCGAACAGGTGAAGCGGATTATCTTGTAGCCCAGACAATACAGGCTGCCATAGAGTGGTTGCGCCGGAATACGACCTACGGTCCATTTTATCTGCATATCGACTCCTTCGATCCACACGAACCATGGGATCCACCGCAGACATACGTTGATCTCTACAACCCTGGATATGAGGGTGAAGAGGTCATATACCCGGCGTATGCGCCGCCAGATTATCTGACTCCAGAAGAACTTGAGCACGTCAGAGCCCTTTATGCCGGCGAGATCACCATGGTGGACCATTGGTTTGGAATATTGCTAGCAGAACTTGATAACCTCGGCTTGTCTCATAATACCGTTGTTATTTTCACCTCGGATCATGGTTTCCTCCTTGGAGAGCACAACGCCGTTGGAAAAGCCTGGTCTCATCTAGGACATTATGAAGCGTACCCGCTTTATCAGGAACTAAATCATATTCCGCTGATGATTCGGGTTCCAGGTCTGGCGCCTGCGCAGCTAGAACCATTAGCCCAGCCTGCAGATATCATGCCTACAATCCTAGATATGGCCGGGGCCTCTGATCCGGGAACGATGCACGGTTATTCGCTCTTGCCTTATATGAATGGTCAATCTGGATCTCCGAGGCAAATAGCTGTTTCAAGTCGCTCATTGGTAGCTTCATTATCCAGCAAGCCACGGGCCACGGTCACAGATGGCGAGTGGACGTTGCTGGACGGCTCTGCCCACGCCCCAAGTGAGCTATACTACCTACTCACCGATCCGCTTCAGCTTGATAACCTGATCGACTCACAATGTGGGATCGCTCAAGATTTACACAATCAGTTGATAAGCCATTGGCAGGAAATTGGCGTGCCTTCTTCCATAATTGATCTGTGGCTTCCTTCGCCATGTTAGCTGACCTCTAGCGTTAAGATCATTCAACTTAGTCTTTGATGCTGTGGCTGAATATAATTTGCCCAAACTGTAGCTCTGTCTTCATAGCAACATTCTTTGTACAATCATTCAATCATGGGAACGAAACCAAGGATTCTCGTAATCGGTCTTGATGGAGCTACTTTCGATGTTTTGCTGCCTTTAGTGAAACAAGGAATTCTCCCTCATCTTGCCACTTTAATGATAAAGGGATCTTGGGGTCGACTGGCGTCGACGATTCCACCCTTTACTGGCGCTGCTTGGAGTACTTTCGCTACAGGTCAGAATCCCGGCCAACATGGGATCATATCTTTCCAGGAGCGCGATCTATTTAACTATGGTACCTCCGGAAGTGGATTTGTAGATTCAAGGCGCCTTGGGCATACACTGTGGGAGATCATGAGCGATCATGGAAAGAGAGTGGCTGTGATCAATGTGCCACTTACCTATCCACCTCGTGCAGTCAATGGATACATGGTATCGGGAATGCTGACGCCACCAAGTGCTCGAGATTACACATACCCTCCCTCACTTACAGCTTCACTGAGCGATGATTATGTGATTGATCTGGATTTCCTCCGGGAAGATGATCAGTTTCGAAACCATGGATTTCCGCCGAAATCAGTTATTCTGACGAAAATTCGAGAGATGTCTCAGATTCGGGGCAAAGTATGTCTAAGTTTGCTTGAAGAACAACAATGGGATTTCTTCATGGTCGTCTTTACGGGCACTGATCGCCTTTCACACTTCTTTTGGGATGATCTGGATTCCATTGTTCAAAACGATGGCAAAGCCGCGGGTCGAATTCAGTCTGATATTGTCCGTTATCTAACTGAGTTGGATGAGACTATTGGTCAATTGGTCGAGTCATTCGGCGAGCCGGCTGTTTCTATGGTGTTATCAGATCATGGCTTTGGCGCTTCACCGATCAGGCGGGTCTACTTGAACATCTGGTTAGAGAGGATTGGCCTTTTGCATAGACGCAGACGCGACAGTCTCTTGGACATGGAGTACTGGAGAGTACGCATCGGCCGAAACGATAAGGCAAAACGCCTGATCCGGCGGGTGATTCCTGAGAGAACACAATCATCGATCAAGGGAATCGCCGAATCGGTTAGCACTGACATCATTGATTGGAACAGTACACAAGCCTATTGGGTACCGATCTATTTTCATGTTTGTGGTATCGAGATAAACCTAGTTGAAAAAAGGCGCGAGGGAATTGTTTCGACCGGCAGTGAATACGACAAATTACGCGAATACATCATCGGCGAAGCCAAGAAGATGTTGGATCCCATCAGCGGAGAGCCAATAGTCGACGAGGCATTTAAACGCGAGGAACTGTACAGCGGTCCCTACGTCGATCGTTTCCCGGATGTGATCCTAATGCTGAAACCAAAATATATTGCCGGCGGATCTTTGGCGGGACGACTCCTGACAGAGTCTACTTCCCCATTTAGGCCTGGAGAACACCGTCAAGATGGTATCTTTATGGCCATGGGCCCACCAGTAGTTCCTCAGGAAGATCTGCCTTTACTTGGCCTGGTTGACATACCGTCAACTATTTTGTACTTGATGGGACTACCTGTGCCATCAAACTTTGATGGTCGAGTCCTGACCGAGCTCCTTGATCCGGTTCACATTGATGCATTTCCAATCGTTGCCAGAGAAGCGGAGAGCAGCGATCTTGTGACCGGAACTCCCGTGCAGGAATTATCAGGAGAGGAAGAAGCGCAGCTGCTTCAAAGGCTCCGCGGAATGGGATATATTGAATAGTTGCTTGGTGGTTTAGAGTAGTTAAGTTATTTGTCCCCAGGCGACATAGGCGATTGAAACCATGTCGCCTTCGTTTCTTCAGGTCGACATTATTCTTGGATTTTTACACTATCTAGGAGGTATGTGTGGCAAAACGTGTGTTGGTTACCGGTGGCGCTGGATTTATCGGCAGTCACCTTGCAGATCGTCTGATCATCTTAGGACACGAGGTAATCATTATCGATAATGAATCATCCGGGCGAGTAGAGAACATTCCCAAGGACGCCGAATATTTTCTCGGGGACGTACGCAATCCCGCTGAGCTCGAAGCAGCCTTCTCGGGAGGCCTGGATGCGGTTTTCCATATCGCGGGTCAAGCATCTACAATTCAATCCTTTGACGAGCCGCATCTGGATCTAGAGGTCAATACAGTTGGCACGATGAATGTCGTCTTAAAATGCTTGGAATACGAAGTTCCTCGTCTTTTATTTGCCAGTTCGATGACTGTCTACGGGCATATAAACAAGATCCCTATCAGCGAATCGACACCTGTTCGTCCGGTCTCATATTACGGGATTTCTAAATACGCGGCTGAGCGCTTTGTTCATGCCACCTCAATCAGGAATGATCTGAAGAAGCCGTTCAACGTCACGAGTTTTCGCATGTTTAATGTATATGGCAGCCGTCAGAGGTTGGACAATCCATACCAGGGTGTAATGGGTATATTTATTGGCAATGCTTTAAGAGACGAACCGATTGTGATCTATGGAGACGGTGAACAATCGCGAGATTTTGTCTTTATTGAAGATGTGGTAGAAGCCTGGCTGGCGGCTTTGGAAAGTCCCTCAACATACAACCAGGTTATAAATCTCGGTATCGGCCAAGATTGTACGGTTAACCGCTTGGTTGATATGATATTGGATGGTTTTGGTCATTCTCGAAAACTCTATCGGGTTGACTACCAGGACGAACGCCCGGGCGACCAACGTAAGATGAGGGCTGACATTCAGAAAGCGAATACGCTCCTCGGCTGGGGCCCGAAAGTAGATTTGCAAGATGGCATCAAGAGCACGATCGCCTGGGCAAAGGAATATGCCTAACCTGACAGTTACCGCTGCGATTCCAGTCTATAACGGTGCAGAATTCATTGGACCCACCATCGAATCTCTTCTAACCCAGTCTCGACCAGCAGAAGAGCTTATCGTCATCGACGATGGTTCAACCGACAGAACAGCGGAGATCTGTCGCCAGTACCCAATTCAATTAGTGCAGCACAGCGATAATCGAGGACTGGCGACGGCACGTAACACAGCCATAAAGCAAGCCGATTCTGATATCATTGTCTTTATTGACTCAGATGCCTGGGCCGCGAAAGATCTGTTGTTGACACTAACAGGCGGGTATACCGATCCTGATATTGGCGGTGTGGGAGGACAAGGAGTTGAATCGAATATCCGCTCAATCGCCGACCGCTGGCGTCGAGCACATGCTTCACAGGGGCATGGAAAAAAGGAAAGGGAGGTCGATCATCTTTTTGGACTGTGCATGTCCTACAGATTGGCTGTGATACGAGGAGTAGGCGGCTTCAATCCTGAATTTCGGACAAATGGCGAGGATGTAGATGCAGGTTTGAGAATAACGGCCGCTGGATATCGACTCTGGTACTTGCCTCAAGCTATTGTATACCATCAGAGAACAGATGATGTGACAAGTCTACTGCAAACTATGGCTAACTGGTATACTGCGGGTTATCGGGCAAAGAAAATCAACAAGGCCCATTCCTTCAGATTATTTCTTGGCGTTATTCGCCATATCTTATCTGATACGACTCACGATCTACTTGTAGAGCACGATATCAGGATGGCACGATTAAGTTGCCGAGTAAATTGGGTTAAGTTACGCGCTTTGTTGATTGCTTCATCCAGATAGAACTTTATCGTGGGAACAACATGACCAAGCATTACGGCATCCTGATATTTCTAGTAATAATGGCGAGTTCTCTTGTGGCCTGCAATGAGGACGGGACTGCAATTAAACCCACAGCGGAGATCTTAGAGGAACCCATATCAACGACTTCCAGTTATCCTGGCCCCGCTGAAAGTGGTTACCCTGGGCCGGCGGGTGATAACGGATATCCAGCGCCCCAGCAACCAACAAAACTACCGAGTGTACAACTTGGCGAAGCACGCTTTCCAGGCAAACTAGCCTTTCATTCGGAGCAAGCTGGAGCCGGTTTCCAGGTATATTTATTCGATGGGCAGGATGGGACGGTAACACCAATAACAGGAGGCGTAACCCAAGGATACGAACCAACCTGGGCACGGGATTGCCGTACGTTGATATATTCGCAGCAGACGGGTGCAACCATCGTGGATCTGTACAGGACAAGCTTGGATACTTATGAGGCGTTACCCTTTTTCAAAATGATGAAGGATGATACCTTAGATTGGTCGGCGGTCTGGTCACCACAGGGAGATCGAGTCGCCTATCAAACAAATCTGGATGCAAAAATCAATATCTGTCTCGCTGACGCGTCAGGAGCGGATCTCGGTTGTTTGGAGAGACAAGGATATGACAATGCCAATCCGGCTTTCTCTCCAGATGGGGAAGAATTGATTTTCGTAAGTAATCGGGATGGAGATTGGGAGATATATGTCACTGGAGCTGATGGAAGTGGCAATGTGCGACAACTGACCGACAATAATTATTCGGACCGTAACCCTGAGTTTTCACCTGATGGACGATTTATCATTTTCGACTCAGATGCAGCGGCGACATATGACATCTATCGGATGCAGGCCGATGGGACTGAAGTAACGCGATTGACGGAGCTGATTGAGAGTGAGAGAGAACCTGAATGGATAGGGAATGATCTGATAGTCTTCTCCTCAAATGAAGATGGTGATCATGATCTGTACCTGATGAGCTCTGAAGGCAAAAATCTTAGGCAAATCACCGATTATATTGGTAAGGATGGTGGAGCCACCTGGTGTCCTACGGAGTAGAGCAAAGGATTATTAACCATTACCCGCCTCTTATCTGAGGAAGCCTGATCGAATGAATCCGGTTTGGCGCGTCGTTAAGAATTCATCATCGCTAGCTTCAATCGCGCTAATTGACCGCTCTGTCGGGTTTATTCTGCTCTGGTATGTTGTTCGCACACAGAGCCAGGAAACATGGGGAGAATATAGTATAGCCCTGGCCTTCGTTATTGTCTTCATGCCGTTTGCTTTCTGGGGGGCCGACATATTGCTGCCCCGCGAGATCGCTAACCGGCGAAGTGATACCGGCTCCATATTGGGCAATGCCATATTGATAACCGCGGCTGTTTCGGTGCCAGTTGTCCTGGTAGCATTAGCTGTTACTTACGTGTTCGATTACTCCCTAGAACTGAGACAGCTCATTGGCATCGCAATCGTCACAAATATCTTTCCACGGGCTGAGGCAAGGGTAGTTGAGGCAGCAGTTAATGGTCTAGAGCACATGGAATGGATCGCCTTCATTCGTCTGCCTACGACAATAATTCGGACAATACTTGCAGTGCTGTTTCTAGCCAATGGTTATCACATCGGAGTTATATTTTTTTTATTCGCCATCCAAAGCCTGTTGGTCATCGCATTCCTTCTAATCGTCCTTCACGTTTCCATTCCAGGTTTTCGCCTTCGAATTAGCAGGAGTGTTCTGCGCCAGATAGTTATCCTCGCCGTCCCGCTCATTCTTATTGTATTCACAGGAGAAGCCTTTAAGCAGGTTGATCGTATCTTCCTGTCGAATTGGTGGGATTCGGAAACTGTTGGTATTTACGCTACTGCAGCTATACCAACGGAGGTCACCAGGATGGTGATCTTAGCTTCGTTGACAGCATTATTTCCGCCCTTGTCGAGAGCCTATGTCTCGTCGATCGAGCGATTTGCTGACATAGGCGAGAGATTGATGAAGTTGATCCTTATCGGTGTTTTTCCAGTAATGATAACCATAATCAGTCTTGCTGAATGGATTACAGTCCGATTGTTTGGCGAACAATACTTGGACTCAGTTGCACCGATGAGAATCCTTGCCATAAGCCTTATATTTACAGCGCTAAGCCAACTCCTGTTCCGAATGCTCATAGCAAGTAATCATGAGAAGCTGGCTCTTAATACGGCCATAGTACGCAGTGTAGTAAACTTGTCCCTCAACGTCTTATTGATTCCCAGATATGGAGTACTAGGTGCGGGTTTGTCAGCGACCGTAACGGAGTTAGCGGGTTATTTGCAGAACTGGCGCCACATCTCCCGCTCTGTAATTCCGATTAATAGCCGGTATGCCCTGCTTCGTCCCGGTATATTGGTTATCACCTGTTTGGTTATCTATATACCGCTGGCACTTTGGAATCCTATCGTAGCCGGTGTGGTAATTCTTGCATTGTTCCTATCTTTACTGCTTGTTTCAAAGACGATTTCACGTCAGGATATAACCTCCTTGATTGACAGCAACGTTCACCATGATGGTTGAGTTATGAGTAGCAATTTCTTACGCTGGATTTGTTAGAATTGGTAGAATTCATAACATTCAGCGAAAAGATCCGACTTTGCCAGTCGAAAACGATATGGATGGATAGGATCTTACTGCGTGAAACATCATGGTATCCGACCTTGAATTAAACCAATGAGAAGGCAGCGATCTGGCAAGAGTTACCAATCAAAACTCGCGTATCGGATTCTGCACGTGTCCTCTTCTCATCAATTAGTTCGCCTGGAACATTCATTTGCTTAATGATGAACATACTATTCGTCACCCGCCTACTTCCCCATCCAATATTTCGGACTAGTGGAGCGCAGGATCAAGTCCACTATATTGAAGCATTAAGCAAGAAACATGACGTTTCACTAATTGCATTTGTCACATCCGAACAAAGTAAAGCGGTCAGATACATGAAGAGTGTATGCAAGCAAGTTGTTGCTGTGCCCTATGATCCGGATGATTTATTTTCGCGACTGCGGCGAGCTGTATGGCGAGTTCTATTTCCCAAAGTGTATGGTCGAAATGTATCACTGTCATATGCCAGAGCGTTACGAACATTGACTACCGACCCTAAATACCATGTAGTGGTCATTGAAGGAACGATGGCTCTCTACGCGTGGATGCTCCCCCGAGAGAGGCGGATTATCGACGAGATAGATATCTACTCGCGAGTCGCATTCCAGGAATACAGAATAAAGAGGAATACTTTACAGCGGCAGATTGCCTGGCTTGAATGGAAGCGTACAAGATTGTTCGAATTCATGACGATACAAAGATGTGATGGGGTACTGGTTCGTTCAAAGAATGAGCGCGACTGGCTTGTTCACAGGATATCGGGCAAGGAAATAGCCGTAATTTCACCCTGGTTCGAGGGATTATCAGAATTATTGCCAATAGAGTCGAAACGCCCGGAAGGAAACAAGATCCTTTTCATGGGAGCCTTGGAAAATCCAAAGAACGCATCTGCGGTTCTGTTTTTTATTAACGAGGTTTTCCCATTAGTTAAGAGTGCAATTCCTGACGCAATCTTCCTCATCGTCGGCGATGCACCCTCTAAAGTCATTCGGGATTTGGGAGATGATTCCAGCATAATCGTGACAGGCGAAGTGCCGAGCTTGAAGCCGTATTATGAGCAGTGTGCGGTAAATGTTGTACCGCTGTTCATCGGTGGAGGGATCATCGTAAAGACACTTAACGGGATGGCAGCGGGCCGACCAACGGTGAGCACGCCACAAGGTATATCTGGAATTGAGGCTCAACCAGATAGGGACCTTCTCGTCGTGCCTGTGGATCCTGTGAAGTTCGCTGAGGCGGTAATTCGTATACTTACAAACGACGAACTCTGGCTATCTCTGGCTGTGCATGGAAAGCAATTTGTGCGTAGTCAGTACAATTGGTCTGAAACGGTTGCGGAATTGGAAATTTACCTCTCTCGGGTATCTAGGATCTGATTAACTTGAATTTAATCCTCTCCCTATTAGATATTGTATAGAACGTAGGCTAATATTACCCAGCTGAACCGTTAATAATACCTAAATAGCCCAAAAGGGTAATTGATGAAAAATTGAACTGAAGATATGGTTTAATCATTAGAAGAGAAGATATCTGTTTCGTAGGAGGAAACGTTAATGAAGAAAGGAACCCTTATTTTTATAGTGGTGCTCTTATTAGTTGCCGTCGGTATTGTTGGTGCGCAAGGATCTTTTCCAGATCCGGGCGTCTCGGTGACAAATGCGATTCTCCAGAATCTCGCGACTGGAACCGGTGAAACTGCTACTGTGCAGATTGATTACTACGACCAGGCCGGTAGCCTTGTTTATACAAATGCAGTGGTAACAATATCGCCTAAATCAGTAGTAGAGGTAAAGACTGAGGCTGAGCCTCTTCCCCCAGGATTCCAGGGCGCAGCGGTGATTTCATCCGATCGGCCGGTGGCAGCGGTCACCAGCATACGGAATACTTCAGTTTCCGGCGCCTCTGACGGTACGACACAGGGTGCTTACAACGGAGCATCTGTGGGTACCGATACCATTTTCTTCCCCTCGTTTTGGGCTTTCGAGTTCATAGTATCCCGGATCACCGTCCAGAATACTGAAAATACTCCCGCTACAATTGAGCTGGATTTCTTCAGGCGAGATGGCACGTTCATCGGCACGAAAACCGATACACTTGGTGCCAATGGCTCGAAGACCTACTGCGGTTGCAATCCTGCTGACTGGCCCGGTGGCACCATTCCTGCTAACTACAGGGACGGGTCAGTAACTGTTTCGTCAGTTAATGGAAACTTGCTGGCTGGGGCGTCGACTGCCACACGGATTCAGGAATCGTCCGCTTATCAGGCGCTAAACAACAGTGACCAGGGTACGGTGCTATACGCTCCCTCATCCTTCCGGTATAATCAAGGCCAGCCGATTGTTCAAGGTAGCGATCCAACCCTTCTTTCGGCAGTGAATATCCAGAATACCAGCTCTACCGTGTCGGCTCCTATCACGATTGAGTATTACAATCGTGATACAGGCGCCCTAGATCTAACGCTTACCTGGACCATCGCACCTGGTTCAGCAGTCGGCGCGAACAACTATAATGGTGGAGATTTCAATCCTAATGTGTTTAATGCTCTGCTTCCCAATGGAGACTGGGATGGATCGGTCAAGATCATTTCTGATAACAATATTCCTCTCGTTGGAACAGGCATTACTCGCTGGGGCAAGGAAGCAAAGCAGACGATGTACGCCTTGATTCCGCAAGAGAAAGCGGACAGTGTCTTGTTCCTACCGGCTCAATATCGATTGAATTACGGATCAGGTGGCTTGAAACAATGGTCCTCGCTTAACCTCCAGAACGTCGGTACTGGTACAATCGCTCGATCGGACATTCTCATTGAGTATGTCGATACAGCCGGCACTACAGTAGCGTCTTTTACCGGTAACCAGTTACCAAGTAACCTCGCGCCAGGCGCAGCCGTTGGACTGAACACTAACAATGGTGGTGACCTAGCTGCGAGCGATTTTAACGCCCTTGGCACCAATTTCATTGGTGGCATCACCGTCAAGATAGGCGACGCGACTGCGGAGTTTGTAGCCACGGCTAACATTGTCTATACAGATCGCGCAAGCTCATACAACGCTGCGCCACAACCCTAGTTCGTCTAACATTTAGCGTTCTGTTGCTATCAGAAGAGGGGCAAGATATCTTGCCCCTCTGTTTTTTTTGGGGGACCTTGAACTAGATCAGTGTTTTGTGACTGTTATTCCAGATTGTGACGCCATTGAATTGCTTGCGAATTCTCTCAAAGTCACAATCAAGTTAATGCTCATTGCAGGAGGAGAGCTCCAACTTTTAACGATAGATTATTTTTCACGATAGGCAAGGAAATCGGTTTCCTTTTTGGGGCTCATATAGACATGGCGATGTTCGTTCAGGTAATGATACAGAGACGTTGTGCTTGATTTCGCAGTGCCAATAATCAAGAAATTTGGAAGCGTCAATGGTCTGCCTCCTCGCTGAAGCATTGAGCAGGTGCAGAAGATCGACTCGCCCCCCAACACCAGGCGATCTTCGTCAGAAAAATCGCTGGAATCGTGAAGGGAAAACGGCGAAGGATCACCGGTCGCCGAAAGATAATGCGCATCGTTGCCCAGGCAGCGATAAAGGGCGAGAGGATTAGAACCAGCCTTCGATATCGCAGCAGTCGCGGTGCTTGAAGCCAACCTGAGTGTTCCAAACGGAGACGCCTCATATGAAATCCTGATAGGGCGCAGTCTCGCCATACCGTGGACATGGTACGACGGTTGTGTTCGTGGTAGATTGCTGCCTTGGGCCAGAAGTAGGGCTGAATACCTGCCTTACGCATGCGAGTCGTCCAGTCAACATCCTCGCCCCGATCTACATCCTCGTCCATGGCGCCGGCGGTCTCGATGACAGATCGATGCACCGAGAGATTCAATGTAGCCAAAAAATCGCGTGGTCCAGGTGGAACGACGTTCAGCACCTCATGGAACAAAGTCAGGTTATAGACCAAATGCCAGTAGTTGTCGCCGGCCGGTACGATGCCACCGCTGACCACACGATGGCCAGATTCCTGGGCAGCGAGGTGTTCCGATAACCAATGTGGCTCGGGGATACAGTCACTGTCGAGGAATATCAATACTTCAGCGTCCGTGGCTGTGATGCCCCTATTTCGAGCGACTCCCGCCAGAACCGGAACGCCGGTATCTATGAAGGTGATCGCCTCGTTCGCCCTCAGCAGACCCGCGTCATCCTTTCCTACGACGATGACGTCGCAATTCGGCTGTTCCCGCGCTTGTCTTAGGACACGAGCAATAACCCGATCGATGATTGGTGAGTTAAGTGATGGGATGATAATGGACGTTGAGAAGCTCATGGATCAGTGACATTATACACCGGCTTCGGGGCCGGCAAGCTCTTCCAGCTGAACGATCAGCCGTTTCCAACCGAATCGCTCCGAATCATTCTTGATATTCTGTTCAAATTGCGGGCCTAGATCCTGGTCGAAATATTGAACGATGGCATCAGCAAGGGCGCTCGAATCTTCTGGTGGGACCACCATACCCGTTCGTCCATGATCTACCGACTCCGCAAGTCCACCGACGTCAGTAGTGATGACCGGTGTATTTTTCCCGAATGCCAACTGAACGATGCCGCTCTGGGTCGCGCTTCGATAAGGCAGCACGACAACGGCGGCTCGATCGACGCAAGTGGCTAATAGCTCATTAGGTATGTACCGATCGATGATGGTCACTGCATCGGCCAGGCCAAGCTCCTCAATTTGCGTCCGGTAGACATCACCTCCCTCCCAAAATTCTCCGGCGATAAGGAGGTGAACATTCTGATTTTCCAGTACAGAGGGAAGCGCATCAAGCAAAATATCCAGGCCCTTATATGGCCTAACGAAGCCACAGAAAAGTAGTAACGGCCGGTCATCGGGTACCTGCACCGGCAAGGGAGCTTGCTCGACGGTAAGCAGGTCCGAAATCGATGGCAGGGGTGTCACCCTAACTCTTGCTCCTGGAAACAGATCGAGGAGCTTTTGTTCGTCCGTCGAAGCGTGAACGATATACCCGTCTCCGGGTGACAGAGCTATCTTCGCCGCAGCCCTGTCCCAGCGTTTACTTTCGTGGGGGTAAACGTTATGGCAGATATAAAGGAGCTTTGGAGACTCAGGCAGCCTGTTGATCCGTCTACCGATAGTTGACCAGGCTGGAGCCCAATAAGGAACCCACCAGGGGATGACTACGGCCTCGGCTCGGAATTCCGCTATACGTCTGAGTACGCGTCTCCAACTTAAGGGATTGATGGGATCGAGCAGGTATTCTGCATCTGCCATTAATGGTTCGTGGCTGGGATCACGATCGCTTCGTCCTGGGAAGAGCCACCTCGGATACTGGCGCGTGAACGATATGAAGAGAAGCTCTCTATCGACCCTCAGATGTCGGGCTAACAGAGTCGTGTAATGAGCGATCCCCCCCCGAAACGGGTGGGTTGGTCCGATAAGACAGTAGCGCTGCATAGAGGTGATTATAGCCTGCGATATAAACCGCGGACAGATCGCGAAACCGGTTGATTCCTCGCCTCGTCTTGTCGAGATGTTTACAGGCTGCTACTTACCAAATAGAATTGGCGGCGTGATACTAGTTACCGGTGGAACCGGGTTCATCGGCCGGTCTCTGACCGAGGTACTGAAACAGGAAAACAGACCTTATAAGATCTACCGTGGGCGGATCGATGATTCACTCGTGTTGCGGGCGCAGCTCGTCGACGTCGATGCCGTTGTCCACCTGGCAAGTGCGGAATCGAGAAACCAAATTCGCCTCTTGCAGCGCGTTGATGTGGAGGGGACGGAGAGCTTGCTCAAGGAATGCCGGTTATCCGGGGTCCGGCGCATCATCGTTATCAGTCGTTTGAGCGCCAATCCCAATTCTCATTTCGCCTTGCTCAGGGCCAAGGGCCTGGTTGAGCGACAGATCATAGAGAGCGGCATCCCCTATACATTAGTGAGATCGGCGACTTTGTTTGGTCGTGATGACCGATTTCTAAATGTGATCGCCGGTTTGGCTGCCTGGTCGTGGCCATTTGTCTGGGTACCTGGGAAGGGGCGGGTCGCATTACAGCCGCTGTGGGTCGAAGATTTGGTCCGCTGTCTTGTTGCCTGCCTTGATCGCACCGATTTGGTTGGCGAGACGATCGAGCTAGCGGGTGCCGAACGTATCCGCTACGCGGAAATCGTTCGACAGGTGATGCTGACGGCTGGAATGAGGCGAGTAGCTATTTCGCCAGGTATAAAGTTGGTCCGGCCCATCTCAATGCTTCTCTTCGGTTGGTGGCGGCATCCGCCGGTAACCCGCTTCGCTATGGATCGTTACTCTGTCCCAGAAGTAGCACCCCTAGATTCGGTTCTTCGCTATTTTGGTTTCCAACCGTCCCGATTAGGTCAGCGCGTCGCCTACCTTCGCCGATCGCACCCGGGTCTCGCACTTCTTCGATAACAGTGCCTTTTGTTGGAAATTGCACTTGTTGCCCATACTCAGGAAAAGAGTCGGATTTCTAGTGACATGTGGGGATATGGAGCACCAGTCGGCCGATTTTTGTTCTACCGATTAAGCAAATTGGCCATTGTCTCGAAACCTCGGGCAGGCCATCTCTTACCCGAATCGCAGCTGATCTACCGTTCTATTCTTACCCATCTCTGGATCTTTATGGCGCTCTGAGGTTCAACTTCACTTGAATCACTCGACGAAGTTGTTAGAATACGACCCGCTGATCCCATTCATTAGGAACAAATCATGAGCACAATAACAATTGACAAAATTACAGAGCACGTCGGACAGGAAGTAACCATTCGCGGCTGGCTTTATCTCAAGACCGGGAAGGGAAAGATTCAATTCCTTCGGCTTCGTGATGGAACGGGTATTGTTCAATGTGTAGCATTCCGGCCTGATCTTGGTGACGACGTATTCGAGGAGATCAAACGTTTAGGTCAAGAGTCGTCGCTGAGTATCACTGGAATGGTGAAGGCGGACGCGCGCGCCCCGGGAATTCCCGGCGGCTATGAAATAGGGATCCAGAAAATTGAGATTTACCAGAACGCTGTTGATTATCCGATTGGGCCAAAAGAACACGGCGTAGAATTTCTCATGGACCAGCGCCATCTGTGGCTGCGATCGAGTCTACAATGGGCGATCATGCGCATTCGAACCACAGTCAAGAGATCCATCATCGATTTCCTTGATGACAACGGTTTTCTAAACATAGACACACCGATAATCACTCCTTCAGCGGTAGAGGGAACAAGTTCGCTCTTCGAGGTCGAATACTTCGACCAGACGGCCTATTTAGCCCAAACAGGACAGCTGTACAACGAAGCAAATATCATGGCCTTCGGCAAAGTCTATTGCTTCGGTCCGACGTTTCGGGCGGAGAAATCGAAGACTCGCCGCCACCTGGCGGAGTTCTGGATGGTCGAGCCTGAGATGGCTTTCTTTGACCTGGACGATATGATGGATTTTGAGGAAGCATTTGTCACCTACATCGTCCAGACGACGCTACAAGAACGCCGCGTGGAACTGGAGATGTTGGAACGAGATACTTCAGCCCTGGAGAATGTACGATCGCCCTTTCCCCGAATCAGTTATGACGAGGCCATCGATCGATTGCACGCGTTGAGAGACAGTATAGAGGATCCGGAAGAAAGGGAATTGCTGGAGATTTCGTGGGGTGAAGACTTCGGGTCACCCCATGAAACAGCCTTGGCCGGGCAGTTCGACAAGCCGGTATTCGTCTACGGGTATCCCACTGCTGTGAAAGCCTTCTATATGGAACCTTGGCCGGGTCGGCCGGAGCTCTGTAAAAGCGTCGACTTGCTAGCCCCCGAAGGGTATGGTGAGATCATTGGTGGTAGCGAGCGGATGAGCGATCCCGATGTCTTGATCGAGGCCATTAAGCGCCACGAACTGCCCATGGGCAACTATGGCTGGTACATCGACTTACGACGGTACGGGACGGTCCCCCATAGTGGCTTTGGCATGGGTCTCGAAAGGGCTGTACGATGGATCTGCGGACTACCCCATATTCGCGAGACAAGCCCCTATCCGCGAACAATTAACCGAATGTGGCCTTGATGCCAAGCTGATTCCTATCAGCCGCTGACGCCTATCAGCCGTCGACTCCTGTCAGAAGCCAACTCCTGTTGGCCGTTGACTCCTGTCAGCCAGCTGACTCCTGTCAGCCATTATCGATATATTCGGGCAATTTGTCCTCTGAGCTCGACATAGATAGGATGCAGGCAGATGATAATCTTAGCCAACCTGGCGACGACGAGTTGCTGGTAAGTGGTCGTCAATATCTCGTCGGCAATAACTTCGTAAATTTTCGTCCAACCCCGGTCCCACATCTCTGCTTCAATGCTATCCCCCAGTTCGTCCTTTATTTCAAATAAGTGCTGTCTAAAGCCGAGAAGCAGATAGTGGTTAAGATCTTTATCGCGAGATTCGCAGTGGAAACCCACCTCGTAACCACCACGCGGTATGGTTCTTGACACCTCGTAGTGAAGCCAAGGCTCACCGTAGTGAAATTGGACCAGATAGCGCCATGGCTGCCTGACTTTGATGCCCTGCAATGGTTCCGGTAGTTGCGGAAGCAAGGCATCAGGCAGCGTGCGCAAGAAGTCCCGCTGAGATAGTTTGGTTTCGTTGTCACTCATATCGGCCGGATCATCCTCTGATTCTCACCTGACGGGCTGCTAGGTGCCACAAGGCTCTCCTACCAGCAGACGACCTGGTGCAGGTTGAGACGGAAACTCTTTTTGCCTGTGCATACCGTGGAGTATAATGAGCCGACCCACATGTATCAAATGGTTTCGTCGTAGCTGATTCGAGGTTGCCATGCCAGACAAACAACTTGCTTACGGGCAATTTGAAACGCCCGTCGACGTAGCAGATCTGTTGTTGGGTTTTTGCCTGAGACGTCCCGAAGATCGTGTGCTGGATCCCAGCTGTGGAAACGGCGCGATATTGGCCAGAGCCGCTCAGATGCAGCGGTGGCTTGATCCTAGCCGGAAGTCGAACCCTAGATTGTGGGGGGTGGAGCTTGATTCGGAAGCTGCCGCCCATGCTCAGGAGGTTGTTCCCGAGGCGCACATCATCGGACGCAACTTCTTCGAGATGCAACCTTGGCCGGATGGGCTTTTTGACGCCATTGTCGGCAACCCACCTTATACCAGGGCGGAATGGATCGGCTGGATAGAAAAGGACCAACGGATTCGACGTCAATTCGCACAGCAGTTGAGCATGTTCGACGACACGGATGGCATTGTACCTTACCGGAGAAAGGGAAGATCAGATAGTCAAACCCTCAGTAGGAGAGCTGGTCTTCACGCTTATTTCTTTTTGCATGGAACCCAGTTTTTGCGAGAAGGCGGTCGATTCGGATTCGTCGTTCCAAACAGTTGGCTCGACGTGGCATATGGCGAACGGCTTAAACAGTTCCTGCTTGAGCATTATAAGATCATCGCTCTCATCGAATCGAGTGTCGAACGTTGGTTCAGCCAGGCCAAGATTAACACCTGTCTGGTGATCCTTGAAAAGTGCAGCGATGCTGACAAGCGAGCCGCTAATCAGGTAAAGATGGTCCGGGTTCGCAGCCCTCTGCGAAATCTAATCCCATATAAGGAGGATGACAGCCGGCGCCTTCCATTCCTGGATAGCCTCATCACACCCATTGTGTCCGAGGATGCTTTCGAAGGCGAGGCCATCACTACGCGAGGAGTAATGCAGCAGGGGTTGGCGCCGGCAGAGAAGTGGGGCTATATCCTGAGAGCGCCAACAGTCCTCCTGCAACGGACACAGGCGGTCGAATTGCACCCTTTTAAGAGCTGGGCCACCGTCAGGAGAGGCTACACAACGGGCGCTAATTCATTCTTCTATCTCAATCAGAAAACGGTTGATGAATGGGAAATTGAGGATTCATACCGCAAACCCTTGATCAAATCCTTTCGCAATACCAACGCTAGAAAAGTGAGTGCCGGCGATTGTGACCTTGAATTGTTATCGGTCGGTCCAGATGACCGGCTAAAAGGAACGGCCGTTGGCGAGTATATCCTATGGGGAGAAAGCCAGGGCTTCCATCAGCGAACAACCTGCAGAGGGCGTCGACCCTGGTATTACCTTCCGCAGCAGGAGGAAGCCCCACTCTTACTGGCAAAAGGCATCTGGGAGCGTCATTTCGCCCCGGTAGTTGATGGCAGTATGGCTGTGGATCAACAACTATACCAGACCTATTTGGCCGATGGTATCGCCCTGAATGCAGCCGCCGCGCTTCTTAACAGTGCCTGGTTTGAGCTACAGTTAGAGTTGAATGGGCGGGTGAATTTCGGCGAAGGGGTCCTTTGGTTGGCAACCTATGAGGTTGAAAGCCTGTTGCTCCCCGATCCAAGATACCTCCCTTCCGTACAGGCGGATGAACTGGTCTCTGCTTTTGAGGCTCTTCTCGATCGTCCCGTAGGCAGCGTTTATGACGAGGCCAGGCAAGCCGATTGGCAAGCGCTTAACGCCGTAGTGTTTGACATCCTTGGCCTTTCACCAATGGAAGGCGTAGCCATCACAGAAGCATTACTGGACCGATTGACTATCAGAAAGACGAAAGCCGGCGCCAGTCACTAGCAGGAAGGGTAGCTATTAACAAGGGAATGAGCGTGGATCTTCGGGTGAAGTATCAGACTATCTATAGACTTCTTGGCGAGAGGTATGGAGAACCGGAGTGGCGCCAACATCTTCCCCCGGTTGACGAGCTGGTCAGCACTATTCTCTCCCAGAGTACCTCCGACAGCAATCGAGACATGGCATTCTTCTCCCTGAAAGCGCGCTATCCGGAATGGGAATTGGTCATGGAGGCACCAGAGGAAGACGTTCGTGACACCATCCGCTCGGCCGGGCTGGCAAACCAGAAGGCGCCACGGATCCAGAATGCCCTAAGACGGATCAACGAGCAAAGCGGCGAATTAAGCCTTGAATTTCTAAAGGAGTTACCTCGCGATGAGGCAAAGGCCTGGTTAATCGCCCTACCAGGCGTCGGTCCGAAGACGGCTTCTATCGTCCTGCTATTTGCTTTCGGCCGTCCTGCTTTTCCGGTAGATACGCACGTTCACCGGTTAACCAAGAGGATAGGTTTGTTAGAGCCGAAAGTCAGTGCCGATAAGGCTCATGGTATTCTCGAAGCAATGGGCGATCCTGATACCTTCTATGCTTTTCATTTAAATCTAATCAGGCATGGTCGTGAGATCTGTATTGCTAGAAATCCGCGATGTGCCGACTGTTTTCTCCAAGAAGAGTGCGATTATTTTCAGCGCATTGACCAAGAGGGAAATATCTAGAGCGAACGCCTCTCCACTGTATTGCCAGTATAAGCCGCTCGATTGGCCAGGTCGGATGGCAATGGCTACAATTGAACGGAAGCGCGATCCGCAGGAGCATATACGGCCACTGACCTATGTCCTAAACCGATAATCCGGATCAGCCAACGGTAGTTCTCATGAATGATGTCGAAAAAGGTCTGAAATTACTGATAAGCTACAACATCAACCTGGATGATGCCCAGGGATATTACGAGTTTGTTTTGGGGAGATATATCCCCGAGATGCAAAACATGGGACTCGAAATGAGCGAGGCCTGGCACACCGCTTTTGGAGAATATCCGAATCGCCTCATCGGGTTTATTTCCCAGGATGGCGATATCCTGAGAGATGTGCTGGAAGGGGAAACGTGGGAGGAGCTAACCGAAGAGCTAAGCAACCATGTCACGGAGCTAGATTACAAAGTCATCCCCTATAAACTAGGCTTCCAGATCTAAGTCGTTTTGTCCTGCGAGGGCCTCGTGCGGCTCGCACGACTCTCTCCACGATGGCATCGGCAACAATGCCAAACCCATTTTTCATTGTGGTTTCACGCGCTATCTGGATACAATCATGAAGATGGATCTATTCGCTCACGGCCGCAAAGAACAAATCGAACAGGAGTCTCCCTTAGCGAACCGGATGCGGCCGCGAACCCTCGAGGATTTCGTGGGCCAGGAGCATATCGTGGGTCCTGGCCGGTTGCTGCGCCGAGCGATTCAGGCCGACCAGTTGTCTTCCCTCATTTTCTATGGACCCCCAGGAACGGGAAAGACAACGCTAGCAATGATTATCGCGAATACGACGGAGAGCCACTTTATCACCATCAATGCTGTCCTGGCGGGAGTTGCCCAGATTCGCGAGTCGATCAAGGAAGCTAAAGAGCGTCGCAACTTGTATGGACAGCGCACAATTCTATTCGTTGACGAGGTGCATCGGTGGAACAAGGCCCAACAGGATGCGTTGTTGCCACACGTAGAAATCGGTACGATCATCATGATCGGAGCCACCACTGAAAACCCGTACTTTGAGGTGAACAAGGCCCTCGTCAGCCGAAGCCGGATATTCCAGCTCAAACCATTATTGCCGCAAGATCTCTACGATATTGCACGGAGGGTTATTGCCGAACCCGAGTTGGGGTACGGCAAGCTCGATGTAATAATCAAACCAGACGCACTGGATCATCTTGTCGATGTGGCGAATGGAGATGCGCGCGGAGTCCTTAACGCCCTAGAACTTGCCGTCGAGACCACGCCCCCTGATGATGAAGGCTCCATCGTGGTAGATCTGAAAGTAGCCGAGGAGTCAATTCAGAAGCGAGCCGTCCTCTATGATAAGGAAGGTGACGTCCATTACGATACGATATCGGCATTCATAAAGAGCTTGCGCGGTTCCGATCCTGACGCTGCTCTCTATTGGATGGCTAAGATGGTTTATGCCGGCGAGGATCCCCGGTTTATTTTCAGGCGAATGGCGATTATGGCCAGCGAGGACGTCGGCATTGCCGACCCAAATGCAGCCGTCGTCGTGGCTGGTTGCTGGGAGCTATATGAACGTGTTGGTATGCCCGAGGGTCGCTTTCATCTGGCCCAGGCTGCTCTCTACCTCTCGACCTGCAAGAAGTCTAACTCAACATTGGCGTTTTTCGATGCGCTGGCGACCGTGGAGGCTGAGCGCGAGACGGAGGTGCCAACTCATTTAAGGGATAGCAGTCGTGATGCCCAAGGATTTGGTCACGGTGCCGGCTATCTTTATCCTCATGCCTATCGCGATCACTGGGTAGCCCAACAGTATTTGCCCGATAGCTTACAGGGAAAGGTGTTTTTTAATCCTAGCGATCAGGGTTACGAACATGGTATTCGGGAAGAGGTTTCCAGACGCCGGGAAGAGCAACTGGCAGCAATGATTGAATTAGACGCGACCATGCCGGAGGGTTTGACTACTGGACCGGTGGATCGTGCTCGCGATGCCTGGTTACAGCGCACAATTGCCAATAGTGGACGAAATCTTGCCCACGTTCGCGATAGAGTATTTGAACAGGCACAGATTCAGCGCCATCATCTCGTACTCGATCTGAAAGCGAGCAGTGGATTATTTACCTGGGAGGCCCTGAGAAGCGCCCCTGAGGGAGGCGTCTGGGCTATTACGGATGATCCGAGTGTTGGAGAAGCGTTGCGCCAACAATCAGAACGGCTATCCAATTTGGAACGTCCAGTAGTTCTTATCGGCGAGATCGATGAATTAGACAAGATGCTGGATTTGAGAGGAGAGTCCGACATACTTTTTGACCGGATTATCGGTCGCAACGTGTTTACGCGTCATACCGATTGGCAAGAAAATCTAGGTCGAGTGGCGAGCCATGCAAGGCCTGGAGGGCGCATCGCATTGACCCAGGTCGTGCCCCAGCGAAGCCAGAGACTCTACGAGCTTTGCGATTGGTCTGCCATTCCGAAGGATCTTTCGGACAAGGTAAGACAGGCAGAGGAGAGTATATATCTGAATTCAGACGATCCTCTGGTGAATTGGGATGAAGATGCTTTGGTGGACGCTCTACGGGATGCAGGTTTCGTGGATGTTCATGCCACGAGCGAACAACAGGTAGAGCAGAGAAGAATTGCAGCCAGCCATTTGGACCGCTGGTTTGATATTAACGATGGGCAGATGGCTGGAAAGAGGCCAACATATGCGGCGAGGTTGGAAGCTGCTGGGCTCGATGAGAGTGAGATAGAGTTGATCGGCGAAACCTACCGTCGTCAACTACTCAATCAGATTGTTGAATGGCGCAGTACACTGGCCTACGTTATAGGAAAACGCTGAAAGTGGAGTAGAGATGGATAGAAGCGACGGGCGATTGCTGGATGAATTACGTCCCTTGACGTTTCAGAAGGATTTCTCCTTATTTGCCGAGGGTTCTGTGCTGGCGAGATTTGGGGAAACTCATGTCTTGTGTAACGTAACTCTGGAGGAAAGCTTGCCAAATTGGTTGCTCAGATCGCCGGAAACGCACGGCTGGCTAACGGCCGAATACGCCTTACTACCCCGGAGCACGCAACGCCGGGTCCGCCGGGAACGTCGCTGGCCAAAAGGACGGACGCAGGAGATATCCCGGCTCATTGGCCGAAGTCTACGTATGGCTGTGGATCTTGAATTGTTGGGAGAACGCCAACTTATCGTCGATTGCGACGTTCTTCAGGCCGATGGTGGCACACGAACCGCGGCAATATCGGGCGCCTGGATTGCCGTTAATCTTGCCCTCCGACCTCTGATCGAACGAGGGGCATTGACCGGTGATGTATTGCAGCGGCAAATCGCTGCCATTAGTGTAGGTGTGGTCAACGGAACACCAATGCTCGATTTGGCCTACGATGAAGATGTCTCAGCTGACGTTGACTTGAATGTTGTGATGACCTCTACAGGAGAGATTATAGAGATCCAGGGAACGGCCGAAAAACGACCGCTGGATCGTGACGTGCTTGATGAACTATTAGATCTCGCCTGGACAGGAATTGAACAGATATGCCAGGATCAGTTGGCAGCGATCAACGCTAATGAATCCCTCGTAAGCTGATCTACGTGCTCGAGCCTTGTTCTAGTCGAGAAAATCTGCCTATTTCCAAAGTCGAGCACTCGCTGAACCATAGACAGATCTTGGATCGGGATGCGAAATATCGTTGACCAAACGTAGCCTGAATGCCCTGTGCCCATCCAACTATTTTTGATACATTTTCTCTAAGATGTCAGTTAGCAACACGACCCGAGATGAGAGTGACTTGCGTCACAAGCTGGCAGAGATCCATGTGACGGTTCTGGCGGGTGGAGTAGGGGGGGCAAAGATAGCTGACGGTATTGCCCAACATGTCTCTCCGGAGAACTTATCGATCGTCGTAAATACCGGTGATGATTTTGATCATCTTGGCCTCAGGATATGTCCTGATCTTGACACGGTCATGTATTTGTTAGCAGGTGTTGCAAACAGTGAAACTGGCTGGGGGCGCTCAGGAGAAAGTTGGCGAGCGATGGAGGAGGTAAAACGGCTGGGCGGTCCTGATTGGTTTGCCCTAGGGGATCTTGACCTTGGAACCCACCTTATTCGAACCCATCTCTTGGCGGACGGTCTCTCCTTATCCGGAGTTACCCATCATCTATGTGATGTTTTCGGCATCGGCGTCGATCTATTACCAATGAGTGACCAACCAGCTCCGACACTAATAGACACAGATGAGGGACAACTCCCTTTTCAGACCTGGTTTGTGGAACAGCAGTGGCAGCCGGCCGTCAAAGAAATCCTCTTTCCCCACGACGTCAGGGCAACTACGCAGGTAGTGAACGCCCTTTCCAATACGCACATTTTAGTCGTCGCTCCGTCTAATCCCTTTGTAAGCATCGATCCGATTTTGAACGTATACCCCATTCGGGAAATGGTGACGGATCTGCCCGCGATGGTCGTTGCCATCAGCCCAATTATCGCGGGGAAGGCGGTTAAGGGACCGGCAGCGAAGATGATGCAGGAGATGGGAATGCCGGCTACCTCGAGCGCAGTTGCCTCCTATTACGATGGCCTGATCGATTTATTTGTCAGTGATGTGCGGGACGAAGACTCTCCCGACCAGTCTGATTTACTGACAATGCAGACGGATACGTTAATGGTTGACCAAGGTGATCGGAGCAGGTTGGCACGGGAAATATTGACTTTCTGCATGGAGCATATTGAGTAATGATTATCTGGGCGATTATTCCAGTTAAACCACTTCACGACAGTAAAAGTCGTCTGGCAGATGTCTTGTCGCCCGACGAACGGGCGGCATTGACGAGCCACATCTTGGAATCCACCCTCCAGGTGCTGGTCGGCGTAAATGACATTGACCGCATTTTGGTGGTAAGTCGCGATCGGAAAGCCCTTAAGGTTGCCCGGAATGGGGGTGCATCGACTTACAGCGAGACGGATAAGCAAGGTTTGAATAGCGCCTTAACCCGTGCATCGCATATAGCCGCGGCGAAGAAGGCAGATTGCATCTTGATAATACCGGCTGACCTTCCCTTCATTACCACCGAAGATGTCGAAAAGATGATTGAACCGGCGACCGAGGAAGTTGTGGTAGGAAAGAGTGGGGATGGTGGTTGCCAACACCGGGCTATTGCTATTTGTAGTGATCACAATCGTGATGGTAGTAATGCTCTCCTCATTTGCCCACCTACTGGTTTTACGTTTCAATATGGCCCGAACAGCTTCAATCTTCATCTTGAGGAGGCTTCCAGATTGGGGATGTCAGCGAGGATTGTAGAAGCATCAGGTATCAAGTTCGACATCGACACTGAGGAAGACTGGAATGCATATCTGTCGATGCAGATGAATCTCGTGTCGAGCAGCTAACTATGCCGGTTCTGCTCATTTTTGGAACTAATCGATAGGAGAAGATCGTGTCAACTGATCGTGTTGCATTATACATGCAGGATGCCCATAACCTGGATGATGCTATTGGATTTGTCCAATATGCAGAAAAAAACGGCTTTGAAGCGGTATGGCAGGCAGAAAGTAGGCTGGTCCGCGATGCAATAGTGCCAATGGCTGCCTTTGCCGCGACAACAAGCAAGATAAAAGTGGCAAGCGGAGTGACAAACAATTGGACTCGAAACATTGGCCTGCTTGCGGCCACATTTCTGACCCTGGACGACCTCGCAGAAGATCGGATTATCTGCGGTATTGGGGCCTGGTGGGATCCACTGGCTCAGAAAGTCGGCATTCGGCGAAGAAAGCCGTTGTTAGCTATGCGAGAAACAGTCGAGGTCTTGAGTCGCCTGCTGGCCATGGAAACAGTTACTTTCCAGGGTGAGTTTCATCATGTTGACGGTATTAAGCTGGATGTTGTCCACGGAAAGAAGGAACCCCGAAACGTGCCACTGTATATCGGGGCTACTGGCATGAAAATGATGGAGTTGGCCGGCGAGATTGCAGACGGCGTTTGCCTCAATTACCTGGTTCACCCCAATTATAATTTACAGGCTATGGATGCCCTGGAAAAGGGCGCCAAAAGGGCCGGCCGCAAGCTCGACGATATCGATCGCCCGCAGCTCGTAATCTGTTCCGTAGACCACGACCGCAAGAAAGCCTTAAATGGAGCTCGTAAAATGATGACCCAGTACCTGGGCCAACAGCCGCACTTGATGAAGGCAAGCGGAGTCAGTCAGGAGCTCCTTGATGAGATTCACCAGGTCTTGACCTGGCCAGCTACAGAGGAAGAGATCGAAAACGCGATGCATCTCGTGCCAGACGATGTTGTCCAAATGTGCACTGCGAGCGGTTCCCCGGAAGAAGTCAAGGCGAAAGTACGCGAATATCTCGATCACGGCGCGACCTGTCCGATACTTTACCCGCTAGGGGATCCAAAGTTGATGATTGATATATTCGCCGATGGGTATTCCTAACCCGGAATACGAGGTGTATAAATTGGTAGTAAGGCTGGACAAGAAGCTGTTTTCCGGGTCGATATTCTATACCCTCGCCTGGCAATTCCCAGCCGGCAACGACCTCATTCTGCGCCGGTAAGCACAAATCCGTTATTGAGGGATCTGACATCAGTCGCATCTTTCACCTGCAACTAAAACACTGAGAATGATCTGATCGTCCGGATCAGGTGCGACGTAGTAACACAAGTGCATGGATAGCGAAGCAGCGCTAATAATTCTGGTCATAGCCGTTGTCGCCTTTCTGATCGGCCTTTCAAAAGGGGGGCTAGGAGGAACGGCTGGTGCGTTGGCAACCCCAATGTTGGCGCTGGTGATGCCTGCGGACAAGGTCATCGGACTGGTGCTACCTATTCTTATGCTGGCGGATATTTTTGCCGTCGGCTTGCACTGGGGCCGCTGGAATCGAAAACTGGTGTTACTGCTCATCCCGGGATCCATCGTAGGTGTGATCATCGGCACTGTATTAATCACCAATGCCCCAACGGAGACGCTGAGAACGTTACTGGGTGTTATCGTTCTGATCTTCGCCATATATAAGATTCTCGAGAAACGTATTCTTCGCACGATGGTATACAAGAGTCGTGACTGGCACGGCTTGGTCGCCGGCACTATAACCGGTTTCTCATCCGCCCTAGCGCACACAGGTGGTCCACCGGTAAGCATTTATTTGCTGATGCAGGAAGTGACCCCTAAGGTTTTTATCGCTACTTCCGCCTTGTTTTTCTTGATTCTAAATTGGATTAAGGTACCTTTTTACATATACGCGGATCTTTTTGATTCTGAATTACTCAGGCAGATAACCTGGCTACTCCCCCTGGTTCCGATAGGTGTAGTGGCCGGACGCTGGTTAATAGGCCGCGTAGACGCGGTGACATTTGAGCGAATCATTGTAGGTTTGCTGTTGATAAATGCTCTGCTGCTGATATTTCTTTAAATTCTTTGGTCGAAGGCGTATATGAGTCGTGATGGAACGGCAACGTCGAAGCATGAAACGAAAAGGAGTAGAAGTGAGCTTCTATGATCGGTCATACTTTGAGGTGACAACCGTGATGCGCCGGACTTGTTTGTTTCTTGGGAGGTAACAGTGTCAACACCAATCGCAGTTCAGTTGTACAGTCTTCGAGAGGAGATGGAAGAGGAATTTGAGCTTATTGCCAATAGGATCGCCGCCATCGGATATGTTGGCGTTGAGACAGCCGGCTTCCCCCAGTCGATCACGCCTAAGATCGCGAGCAGAATTTTCAAGGAGTTGGGCTTGATCGTTGCCGGCGCTCACCTTCCTTTGCCACTTGGGGATGTTAAGAATCAGGTCATTGAAACAGCCATTGGACTGGACAGTAAGTGGATCGTCAGTGGAAATATTGACAGAGGGTATTTTCAGAGCTACGAAAAAATCCTCCAGGCCTGTGATCTGTTTAACGAAGCCGGTCGAATTGCGGGAGAACATGGCCTGCGGTTTGCTATTCACAATCACTGGTGGGAGTTTGAAAAAGTAGAAGGACACTATCCATATAAGGTTATGCTGGATAAGCTGGAGCCGGCTATCTCTTTTGAACTTGATAGCTACTGGATTCAAGTTGCAGGTCACGATCCTCGAGATATCGTCGCCGAAATTGGAGCCAGGGCGCCGTTTCTACATATCAAAGATGGTCCTGCGACAGATACCAGCGCAGCCATGGTGGCGGTTGGAGATGGGGTTGTCGATTACCCCGGTGTCATTCAGGCCAGTGGCGGACATGCCAAGTGGCTAATAGTAGAGTTAGACCGCTGCGCGACAGATATGGGAGAGGCGGTCGAGAGGAGTTTTACTTATTTGACGGATGAAGGACTGGCCCATGGAAAGCAAGGTTAAAGTAGGCATCATCGGTTGCGGGGATATCAGTGGCGCTTACATCAAGGGATGCCGTTCATTTGAAATCCTCGATATAGCCGGCTGTGCGGATCTGATATTTGAACGAGCGGTCGATAAGGCGGCCGAGTTCGAGTTGCCCAGAGCTTACCGCGTAGACGAGATGGTGGCCGATCCCAACATCGAGATCATCATCAATCTAACCACGCCAGACGCTCATGCGGAGGTAAGCCTGTTTGCCCTTGATGGTGGCAAACACGTCTATAGCGAGAAACCTCTGGCAACCAGCCGGCGTGATGGCCGGCGAATCCTGGCTGCTGCCAACGACGCTGGCCTACTGGTTGGCTGCGCGCCTGATACCTTTCTCGGAGGCGGCATTCAGACCTGTCGAAAACTCATCGACGATGGTTGGATTGGTGAAGTCGTAGGAGCGACGGCCTTCATGGTATCGCGGGGACCCGAGAGCTGGCATCCAAATCCAGGTTTCTTCTACCAGCCTGGCGCAGGTCCCCTTTTTGATATGACGCCCTACTATCTGACGGCATTAATAAACCTGGTCGGACCTGTTGAACGCGTAAGTAGCGTAACTCGCGCGTCTTTCTCGGAACGAATAGCTACCAGTAAAGAGCGGTATGGTGAGAAGATCAAGGTGGAAGTTCCCACCCACGTCGCCGGATTGATGAATTTTGTTGATGGACCGGTGGGAAGCATCATTATGAGCTTCGATATCTGGTACGCTCAGTTACCACGGATTGAGATTTATGGTGCAGAGGGAACAATAAGCGTGCCCGATCCCAACAATTTTGGGGGAGTTGTCCGCATACGCCAGGCAGGCGACGGTGATTGGTCTGAGATACAACACAGCCATTCTGTCACCGTTAGTCGCGGAATTGGAGTTGCCGATATGGCCTACGCCTTAAGAAGCGGTCGCCAGCACCGGGCAAACGGGGACATGGCCTTCCATGTGCTGGACCTCATGAGGGCTATCGAGGAATCATCAGAACTGGGGCGGCATATTGTTATTGATAGTCGCTGTGACAGACCCGACCCCCTGCCTGTGGGATTAGCCCCGTGTAGGTTGGATAGGTGAGTTGATATTTGGAATGCCAAAGAGAGCAATACGGTGAACGACAAACTCAAGTCATTTTTTAGCGAATTAACGGCGAATAGCGACCGAGATGTTCGAACAGACCTCTACAGCCGTATGTTCTATAGCACTGACGCCAGTATTTATCAGGTAATGCCCCATGGCGTACTTATTCCTCGGACCACAGATGATGTGCAAGCCGCCGTAGAGCTTGCTGCCACATACGGCGTACCCCTCCTGCCGCGAACCGCTGGAAGTAGCCTTGTCGGGCAAGCGGTTAACGAAGCCCTGGTTATTGATTTCACCCGTCATCTCGATGCCTTGCTAGAGGTCAACGAAGAAGAACGCTGGGTGAGGGTTCAACCGGGTATCGTCCTTGATGAGCTAAACCAATCACTTCGCGAGTATGGTCTCCAATTTGGCCCTGATCCGGCAAGCAGTAACAGGGCGGCAATCGGGGGCATCGTTTCGAACAACTCTACCGGCGCCCATTCGATCCTCTACGGTATGACATCTGATCACGTGCTAGAAATGAAGGTCATTTTGAGCGATGGTAGCCAGGCTCATTTCAAGCCGGTCGAATCCGATCTGCTAGAGGATCATAGCCGAAGAGGGGGGTTGGAAGGTGAAATTTACCGGCAGATCAGCACTCTTGTCGACGAGCCGAGTAATCAAAAGATGATCCAAGATGGGACCCCACAGCACTGGCGTAGGTGTGGCGGCTATAATCTGGACAGGATGGTCCCTGAAGACGGGTATACCTTTAAATATCCATCAGACCGGCGATTTAACCTGGCCAATCTAGTCTGTGGCGCTGAAGGAAGTCTAGCTGTCATTACCGAGGTGAAACTGAATCTAGTCCCTTTACCTCAGCGAACAGCTCTGGCTATCGTACATTTTGATGATCTGTTCACTGCCTTAACTGCCGTACCGACGATGTTGGAAACGGAGCCGGCAGCGGTCGAATTACTCGATAACCTCGGACTAACGCTTTGCCGGAACGTTCCCGAGTTTGCTCGATTGTTGTCTACGTTTATCGAAGGAGAGCCAAATTGCGTTCTAATTACGGAGTTTTATGGTCAGACCGAGAGCGAGCTCAAAGCCAAGGTAGAGAAGCTTAGAAGCCATCTCGAGCGGCAGAAGGTCGGTGCGACCGCCGTTAATCCGGCATTCTCGGCTGAGCGCCAGAGCAACATCTGGACGGTCCGGAAAGTCGCCCTTGGACTCATGATGAGCATAAAGGGTGACCACAAGCCGATTCCATTTATTGAGGATGCGGCAGTGCCTGTGGAACACCTTGCCGAATACGTGAAAAAAATCGAGCACTTCTGCCATGATATTGGATCCGAGGTCGCTTATTACGCCCATGCGAGCGCGGGCTGTCTGCATATCCGTCCCCTTATCAACACCAAAACAGCCACAGAGGTCGCTAAACTTCCTAATATTTCTACTTTTGCAGTCGACCTTCTTCACGGTTACGGTGGATCTCTATCGAGCGAACATGGTGATGGTCGGGCGCGCAGTTGGCTCAACGAACACTTTTTCGGTCCGGACCTCTACAATCTGTATGCTCAAGTAAAGCAAATCTTCGACCGGTACAACCTCCTGAACCCGGGGATGGTCGTTAATGGTGGCGCGATGACCGAGAACCTGCGCTTCGGGGAAGATTACCTGGCCATCCCGCCTGATACAGGGGTGGATTTCAAAAACGAGCTCGGATTTGATAGGGCCATCGAGATGTGTAATGGAGCCGGGATTTGCCGGAAAAAAACGACCGGTACGATGTGTCCCAGCTTCATGGTAACCCGCGAAGAGGAGCATAGTACACGAGGACGGGCGAATGCCCTGCGAGCCGCCATGTCTGGCGTTTTGCCGCTTCAGGATATCACAAGCCCCAGAATGTTTGAGGTAATGGACCTCTGTGTGGAGTGCAAGGCCTGCAAAGCCGAATGCCCTTCCTCCGTGGACATGACCAAGATTAAACTGGCCTTCTTAGATAGTTACTGGAAGAAGAACGGACCGCCTCTCAGGACACGCTTATTTGGCGATATCGCAAGAATAAGTCGTCTAAGCAGTGGTCGCAAAGCACCTATCATTAACCGGATGCTTAAAACCAAAATTGCTCGCAAGGGCATTGAATCCACCATTGGGATTAGTGCCCAGAGGTCGATGCCCGCATTCGCACGCCATCCCTTTACCAGCTGGTTCCATAACCGCCAGAAAGCCGGCGCCTCTCAATTAACAGCAGGGAAGTCGAAGGTACTACTATTCAATGATACCTTCAACACGTACTACTATCCGCAGGTTTCCATCGCAGCGACGGAACTGCTCGAAGCTTCCGGATTTGAGGTCCTCCTACCGGGCCATCAATGCTGCGGCAGACCTATGTTATCCAAGGGTCTGGTGGAAAAAGCTCTGCTGGCGGCCAAAGATACAGTTGACAAACTGGCGCCTTTCGCCGAAGAGGGAATACCAATAGTGGGCCTTGAACCGAGCTGCCTTTTGTCGATGCGGGACGAATACAAATATCTCCTGCCTGATGATAAACGCGTGCAGATGATTGCAGATAACGCCTTTACCTTCGAGGAGTTCATCTCCCAGCTTGTCGAGAAGGGCGAATTTGATGTTGATTTCGAGGATGATCCACGTGATCTCGTGTTACACGGGCACTGCCACCAGAAAGCATTAACGGGCACTGAGTCGAGCAAGCAAATCCTGTCACTTCCACCGGGATACTCAGTGACGGAAGTCGATTCCGGCTGTTGTGGCATGGCCGGATCGTTTGGTTATGAAGCCGAGCACTATGATCTATCGGTTGCTATGGCCGAACGACGTCTTTTACCGGCCGTTCGAGAGGCCAGTGGCAATTCGGTCATCGTCGCTGCTGGCGCCAGCTGCCGCGAGCAAATCATGCAAGGTACTGGACGATCCGCAATCCATCCAGCCGAGGTTCTCTATAAGGCGATGAAGACGACTCCAAAGGATTAATCAGGCTCCACAGGAAGGATGATCACAAAATCGCTGCCCTTCCCGATCTGGCTCGAGATCTCCAATTGACCTCCATGGGCCTCAACGAGATCGCGGGCTATGGTAAGTCCTAAGCCCAGGCCCTGTGGAAAGCGTCGAGAATCTTGGCTCCGATAGAAAGGCTCAAATACCCTCTCATGCTCGCCAAGGGCGATACCTGGACCGTTATCGCTTACACTGATCCGAGTTTTGTCACCGGTGGAGCTGGCCGAAAATCGAACCGATCCTCCCTCCGGCGTGTATTTGATAGCATTGCTAAGCAGGTTGCCAATTACTTGGCCGATCCTATCAGGATCGATAATAATGGTCGGCAAATCCCTTGGAATTTGCGCTTCCCAGTGCAATCCCTTGTCAAGGGCGGCAGCCCTCCAGGGGATGATAAGCGGGGGCAACCAATCACTAAGCGCGACTTCCTCCGGGTTGATCCTAACCTGCCCCATGACCTGACCATGAAGCTGAGCCAGGTCATCTAACAGCGGCTGCATGCGAATAACTTCATCTTCGATACCCATCAGCAGCTCATCTTGAGTCGCTTGATCCTCTGCAGCTCCTTTCCTTAGAGCATGGATAGCTGCTCTTATGGCCCCTAGCGGTCTACCAAGCTCGTGGACAAGGTTGGCAAGCAGCCTGCGACGCGTATCCTCCAGGGAACGGAGGTTCGCCGCCAAGACATTCACCGATCGAATCAAGTTCTGAATCTCTTCCGGACCCTCTTCTGCAATCGGCTCTGTGCGTCGTCCTTCGGCGATCTCTCCAACTGCATCAGTCACCGAGACCAGTGGCCGTTCCAGGCGACGGGCTAGAATCAGGGCCAAACCGACGCCAATAACCAGGGCTATCAAGATGGCGAGCACGATCAGTCGCCTTAGATCGCCAAATTGTGAGGCAGCTGCATCCAGCCTTTCTGTGACGCCGACGACGCCGACCAACTGCTGGTTAACGTCAGAAACTGGGACGAGGGCGGTTCCACTAGGTTGGCTCCAGGAGTAGTGGAGAACAACCGAGGGAATGCCCGCTACCGCGCTATCCAGGCCATCGATCTCAGGAATCTGGCCAATGTCCTCACGGAGATCCGGATCGCTCGTTGCCAGCAGGGTGCCCTTGGATCCTAAGAACAGTACTTCCCCTTCGATATTGAGCTGGATCCGGGTGATGTATGACGCCGCCAATTCTGGGTTTTGCAGGAGCTCAGGCTGACCCGAAACCGCTTCGGCAATGATATTGGCTCGCTCGGTAAGGTCATCCGAGAGCTCAGAGAGCAACACCTGGCTTTCCAGAAGGTAGATGAGGGCGATTCCGGCCAGTGGAATGACAACAAGGATAGGTATGATGTGGCTAAATATGAAACGACTTCGTAAAGTTTTCATCGCTAATTGGGCTGAGGAATGAGTTTGTAGCCCACTCCTCGTACATTAACGATCCGCACGGGATTCTGGGGATCGTCCTCAATCTTCTCCCGCAACCAGCGAATATGGACGTAGACGACCTGGGGTTCGCCAAAGAACTCTGCTCCCCATACTCTTGCCAACAGGTCATCGATGGAGAGGACGCGTCCTGCCTCCTGAGCTAAGGCATGGAGCAATGCGAACTCTCTGGCGGTAAGTTCGACCGTTTTGCCGGCCGCGATTACGGTGTGAGCGGCGGGATCGATGATCAAATCACCAACTTCTAGAGCTGATGAATCTGCCAGCCCTACTGGCTGCCGACTGCTTCGCCGGAGAACTGCTTTCACGCGAGCTAGAAGGATATCAGGATTAAAAGGCTTTGTTATGTATTCGTCCGCGCCTAGTTCGAGACCCAGAATCTCGTCAAGTTCTCGCCGCCTCGCCGTCACGAAGATCACAGGCACGTCCATTTCCTTCTGGATGTGCCGCAATGCCTCGAGGCCATCCATTCCGGGAAGGCCAACATCTAGCAAAATGAGATCTGGCAGGTCGCGACGGGCGAGAGCCAGGGCATCTTCAGCGTTAGCAGCTGTGCTTGTACGGTACCCAACCTGGTCAAGCTGTAAGCTAAGGCTTCGTCGTAGTAACTTGTCGTCGTCTACAATGAGAATATGTCTCGCCATCACTGTTGCCCGAATCGGATTTTAGGATAAAAAGTGCATACAAGAAAGTATACTCCGAAAAGAGTCCAGCATACCATCAGACAGGAGTGAAGGATGCAACACCCTGACGATAACAGCGGTGATTCTGTGCTTGTGCTCATCCCGGCCTATAACGAGGCTTTGCGAATCGAACCTGTGATCGCGGAGGCAAGGAAGCACCTTCCCGTAGCCGTCATAGACGATGGATCGAGCGATAATACCTCTCAGGTCGCCGAACGAGCGGGCGCGCAGGTGCTTTCGTTGCAGCCGAACCAGGGAAAGGGAGCGGCGCTGAAGGCAGGATTCAAGCATGCGATTCAGCAGGGGTTCAAAGCGGCTCTTACCTTGGACGCGGACGGTCAGCACGATCCTGTCGAAATACCAGAGTTCATTCACGCGTTCAAGGAACGCCATGCAGACCTAATCGTCGGCGCCAGAGATTTCAAGGATATGCCCCCAGTTCGCCGGCTGGCAAATTGGTTGGGTAAGCGTTCCTTTTCCTGGGCTATGGGCAGAACAATTCCAGACAACCAGTCGGGATATCGATTGATTAGTCGTCGTCTCATGCAGGAGATGTTGGACAGCCAACAAGAGGGATTTGAGTTTGAGGTCGAGATGATCGTAACTTGTGTCCAGCGAGGATACGATCTTGACTGGGTAAACATCAGGACAATCTACGCCGGAGAGAGCAGCCACATCAATCCCTTGAAGCACCTGGTTAACTACGTGAGACTGGTTGTAAAGACGCGCCATAGCGTTCGTAATCCAGATGGGTAGGGCCGGATGACCTGCAGACTGTTAGCCGAGTAGGGAGAGTCCGGGTGATAGAGCGGCGACCATTTCAACGGTCTCGAGTGGAATCCAGCTCTGAATCGAGTCGCCTGGAATTGCCAAGCGGCCCCAATTCCCGATAGTTTCGACAAATCTGACCTCGGCGCCACTGGAGAGCTGTATATCGGTGGTGAATCCATCATTGGGCTCACTGCTGACTGCAATAGTTGGTACTACGACGACGCCCTCCGGATGAGTCTGCTCTACGTATAGCCGGCTGCTCAGAGATAAGCCCGTAAGCAGTAGGAGAAGGATGACTAATAGGGCTGCGTATTGAAGGCCAGCTCGTGTATCCCTATCTTGCGTATAGCGCATGCCTATAAAAAGAAGCCCAGCCATGAACCACAGAGACAGGGCGATCATCGCAGCTTCATTCACGCTCAACCATCCATCAGTAATTCTTGATAGAACTCCGGCAAAGCCGGGATCATCCTCGATAAACGGTTCCGATATCTGACTTCGGGCGAGATTCAGGTTTGCCTTGATGTCCGGATCGCGCGGCTCCAATTGAGCGGCGCGGCTGTAGTTTGTGAGCGCACGACCGAGGTCACCTGACCGGTAGTAGGCATTTCCCAGATTGTAGAAGACAACGCTGTCATGCACGCCCTGGGCTTTGAGTTGTTCGTATATCTCGATAGCCTCTACCAAATTATCGTTATCATAAAGCTGGTTGGCAGTTTGTACGGCATCGATGTTTGCCGTGCTCTGCGGCATCAAGAAGTTCATACCGACAATAAGGATCAGCAACAGTAAGATGCCAGAACCTAGTACTTTTATAAGACTACGCCACATGATAGTTTCCTCTCCGATCCGTCATAATTATTCGCTGAATGTCGCACGCTTATTGTGCTATGATCTTTCCCAATCAATTAATTATTGTTGACTGAAAGATCGGTCAAGTTCATCTATCAGATGTTCAACAGTGCTGACGATATCCTCGTCGTCCACACCACCAGATGAAGGCGCGTAGCGACCCATATCGCTGAGGGTGAGGACATGCCCAACCCTGTCAACCAGCTGCGGGTCGATCCCTCTTTCGAGTAGCAATGTCGAGACCTGGGCTTGCGTTAAACCAACGATAGATCGGTTTAGCCGGGTCGAAATGTATTCTGAAAGAAATCGACCGGCGGTCTCGAATTTGCTGGAGTCGTTGTTTTTTACTTTTCTCAATGAGTTACGAGCAACCTTTTTAGCCTGGTGGGTTCGACGGATTTCGGACGTCTCATGCCGGTGTCGTTGACGCCACTGCCAACCCAAATGACCGGCTATTAGCAACAAAGGCGTTGCCCAAAGAAGCCAGTAACCAGAACGATCGGTCACCAAGGGCGAGCCGATCGCCCATGTGGACACGGCCGGTTTGTTAGGCCGAATTCCCGCTGATGGCTCAGAAACAGACACCTGCTGGTCAACAATCGACGGTGGTACCGAATTTGATTGAGAACCAATCGCAGGGGCCGAACCTCCGGAATTAGGTCCAACCTTTACTTCGATAGGATCTGAACTGATAGTCACGTATTGGGCGGTGTCAGGATCGAAATAGGGGAACTCGACTGAGGGGAGCGTTAGGGCGCCGGAAATCGTTGGCACAAGAACGCGTTCGATGGTTCGAGCGCCGCCAAATACATTGTTTGCGATCTGTGTGCTTACCGATGCTTCACTGTCAAAAGCCCTCCACTCCGATGTTTCAGGCCAAACCGGATCGGTCAGATTGTCTATGTTGCCTTGGCCGCTAATCGTCACTTCCCAAGTGACAGTCTCATTCACCTTGGTTTCCGGATGGTCCACCGAAGTGTGGATGTCGAACTGGCCGACGGCGCCTGTGAAGGTCGCGGGAGCTCCATCCGGCAGAGGCTGGACATCCAGTGCAACCGAATTTGAAAGAATCTCTTTACTCTGGCTAAAGAAGCCACCAGGAATAGAAAAACTCGCGGGATCGATAGTCACTTCTCCGACGACCGTCGGAAAGAGTATGGTTCTTAATTCGGTCAACTGGTAATTACGTCCTGCTTTGGAAACAGAGAATTCACTCTGGTCTGGATGTGTATGCGTCCAGAAGCCGGTGAAATTAGGTGTCTGGTAATTTGCCTGACCAACAAGGGCGACGGACCGGAAAAATCGCAAGGTATAGACGACCTGCTGTCCCTGATAGGGTCGAAGATTGTCGACGACCGCTTCCACGAAGAAGTCCTGTCCGTTTAACTGATCCGGAACGACAGAGGGATCTAGTGGTTGGGCCGGCGAGGTAGAAGGTGATGGCAAGGATGGAAAAGACGGTAACGATGGGAACGAAGGGAACGAAGGCATACTCGGCACCATTGGATTAGCCGGTTGAGGAACACCAGTTCCTTGAGTGACGATTATTTGGATTGGCTCGGTGCGATATGTCTGCCCACTAACGTTAACCGAAATTGAATCGATTGCCAGGTTTCCTACCTGCGTCGGCCGCAACTGATACGTATACGTCTCTTGGACGCTCATATTTCCATTAATAATACTCATCTGGGTTCCGCTGTAAGAGCCCACGATTTCGAAGCCATTGAGAGGGGGTATTTCTGGGCGGGAGTCAATGCTTGCCGACGCATCGATTGATATGGTCAACGTCAGTAATTCGTCGGTGCTGAGAGTCGTTCGATCGACCTCGGCTGATACTGGGGATTGGGCATTGACCCTGCCAACTGTCACCGCCAAGATGATGGCTAGAATTGGTATAAGTAAAATTCTTGCTCTCTTCATGGTTCTTACTCCATCAACGGCCATGCCGATATTACCAGTCCTGAGCGGGCGGGATCGGCGGGGCGATAAATATCTGACCAAGTCTCTCCTGAAGCGTTTCGGTATCTTGGGCGATTGCCGCCAGCAGCTGACGGGCTTGTTCAGCGGTCATTCGCTGCCCCGGCTGGGGCATCTGGCTTGGGCTCTCTTGCTCATCGGAACCCTCCTCATCTTGCGGCTGACCGTCGTCGTTGTCCTGCTCCTGGTTTTCATCGCCTTCGGACGATTGATCATCTTGTTGCTGGTCCTGGTCTACTTGATCCTGATCTTGTTGATCTTGACCGCTTTGAGACTGGTCCTGCTGCTCGTCCTCTTGACTTTCTCCATCCTGAGACTGCTCTTCTTGCTGCTCCTCATTCTCTTCTTGCTGTTGTTCTTGTTGCTGCTGCTGCAGTTGCTGCAAAGCGAGCTCGAGATTGTATTTGGCATCCTGATCATCAGGATTTCGCAGTAGTGCCTCAGTGTATGCCGCTATCGCCGCCTCCCACTCTTGAAGATTGAAGGAAGAGTTTCCCGTATTGTAGAAACTGCTTTGCTCCAAAGAATCGGCATCGGCGTACTTCAGTGCCTCCTGCATCAACATTGTGGCTTCTGAAAACGCGCCTTCCCGGTAGAGGGTATTAGCAGCGTTGTAATATGGCTCAGCCAATTCAGGAGACTCAATCAGGGCGGCTTCGTATGCTGCCAGCGCTTCCAGATAGGCTTCTTCGGCATACGCCTCATTCCCATCTTTATTGAGCTTCTCGGCCGATGGGCTGCAAGCTGTCGCCAGTAAGCCCATCGTTAGCAAGCCAAAAATGATTACTGTCTGGATCCTATTTACTCGAATCATAAGAATAACCTCGTGTATTAGTGGGACGTGCTTTCAACCGATGGTTCATTTCCTACCACGGCTCTTGTGTGTGAAGAACGCGCTATCCACGTTTTCCACTTCGGGAATGATCCCTCGGAGCGCCGGTCTGGAATTAACTCTCCAAGGAGCAAAGAGGCAACCGCCAGCGCTAAGAAGATCTGAAAACGATCGATCTGGCGGGTTTCGAACCGGCTTTCCAATTGGGCCTTTTGTAGCTGATCGATCTCCGATAAGAGACTGTCTAGTTCGGCCCCGTTCGCAGAAGCGCGATAGTATTCGCCGTTTCCAGTCTGAGCTACTTCCTGCAGAGTCACTTCATCTAGCCTCGAAAGCACCGCGTTACCTTGTTCATCTCTCTTGTAACCTATGACATCACCATACTGGTTTGTCTCGGGTACCGGTTCTCCTTCCAGAGTACCAAATCCAATTGTATAGATGAGAATATCCTGTCCAGCAGCCTCTTGTGCTGCTGCAATGGGATCGGTCTCGCTATCTTCACCATCTGTCATTACTACAAGGACCTTCTGGCTGGATAGGTTGGGATCGAAGCCATTCACGGCAGTTCGAATGGCGTCTCCGATCACAGTACCTGGTCTCGAGATGACATTCGGTCTGGCGTTATCGAGGTATGAAAGAGCTGTCAGGTAATCAGAGGTTAGCGGGACCTGAATGAAGCTCGCGCCAGAGAACAGCACTAGCCCAACTTCATCTCCATCCAGCCTTTCCATCAAGTCGGCAATTTCAAGTTTCGCCCTGTCCAAGCGAGTCGGTTTGATATCCTCGGCAAGCATGCTTTGGGAGACATCAAGGGCTACCATAACCTGTAAGCCTTCTTGTTCTATTTCTCTAACCTCGCTGCCCCACTGGGGTCGGGCGAGGGCAAGAATGAGCAGGAGTAAGGCAGCCAGCCGCAGAGCCGAACGCCAACGCCGGCCACGCCAGTTTAGATTATCGCTCAGACGTTCGATCAGCTTCTTCTCTCCCAACAGGCGAAGCGCCTGTCTGCGCCGTTTGCTGGCCCATAGAAGGAATAAGACGACTGCTGGAATTAGGATCAAACCTAGCAGCAAGAATTGGGGATTCGCGAAAGTCATAGTTCACCTTTAGGGAATCGTCATGAACGCTGTGTTCCTGAGAATGGTTTCCAGCGCCAATATCAGAAGCGCGGGGACCAGGAGCAAAGCGACAAGTTCGTCATATTGATTAAAGACCTGGATCTCGACCTGCGATTTTTCCAGATCGTTGATCTCTTCATAGACCGCCTCTAGACCGTCTGTGTCCTCGGCCCGGAAGTATTTGCCACCAGTGGTATCGGCGACCTGTTGGAGGGTTGCTTCGTCGAGTACACTTTCTTGATAACTGACCTGAGTGCCACCGAAGAGAGACTGGACCGGCACGGGTACTTGTCCGGGTTTGGCAGCCCCAATTGTGTAGACCTTGATATCTAACGCCTTGGCGGCCTCCGCGGCCGTCAGGGGATCGATCTGACCCGCGTTGTTGACGCCATCTGTCAGTAAGACTATTACCTTGCTCTCCGCTTCACTGTTGGCGAGCATATTGGCAGCATTGGCAATACCCAATCCAATGGCCGTCCCATCGTCGATTCCAAGGTCCGTCGCCAGCTCTACCTGCTCAAGCGAGCGAGAGAGCATTCTGTGATCGAGTGTTAGCGGACTCTGGTTAAAGGCTTCGTTCGAGAAGATAACGAGTCCCAACTTATCATAGGGTCGTTCCTCGACGAAATCGCCTATAACCTGCTTCGCAGCCTCTAAACGGTTTTTCGGCTCGAAGTCAAGGGAGGCCATACTTCCCGAAATATCAAGTGCAAGAGCAATCTCTACGCCTTCGCCTGTAATTGTTTCCCGTCCTTGCACAATCTGTGGGCGAGCCAGGCCGACTAAGATCAATCCTATTGCCGACAGACGCATGGCGATCAGAAGCGGTCGCCAAGTCACTCGCCACGTACTTGGTAGTATTTTTCCTAGACTTGCAGCGGCATACTTCATTGTCGCCGGTCTAGTCTGTTGCCTAGCCAGATAATAGCGACCTGCTAGGAGCAGCGGAACGATCACTGCAAGCGCTAATATCCAGGGATTAGCAAAACGAAATGTCATGCTCGCACCTCTGTTTGACGATAATTTCCGTTAACTGAAAGAGTAGGATCTGAGGGGTCACCGGCCGCTCTAGCGAGGGAAACAGCAGAGCCCGAAATGTAATCAGGCTGATTAAGAAGCATCGTTTCCTCAACGATCGAACGACCAATCTGTAACGCTTGCCTGGCATCAGAAACGTTCGGAGTGAACTTCGAGAATTTGACCAAATCGCTCTCATCCAGCAGAGATATAAACTGGTGGACCACTGTCGGCGAGATCGCGGTTTGTTTGATACTCCGCTGTATCTCAGCCGTAGTTCTCTCCATCACGGCTATGTGGAAAGCCCTCTCTACATAGATGCGGATACAGTCCGAAACCAGTGTGTAGTGTTCTTTAAAACGACCTTCATTAGGCAGATCGAGCTTTTCGAGCCGAGTTAGCCGGTCTAGGGCTACTTCATGGGGCAAGCGGAGATCGATTCCCGATATGACGATGGCCGACCTTCGGCGTCTGATTAACCAGGCGACAGCCAAAGCGATGATAACCATAGCCGCAGCGGCGATTATCCACGGCAGGATTACAAGATAAGGAAGATCAGCCTGCGGTTTGATATCACGAAGCGCCTCATCGCCTTCTACGAGTACAGATGAGATCGATACCGATATGGGATCGATATTCACCTCGGATAGTTGCCCGTCGGCGCCGGCTACTGTTATAGATAGCGGCAGCGTTGAGAAATCGCCGGGAGCGAAAAGACGGACGTCAATCATCTGTGTGGTCGTCTTGTCGCCATCTTCGTTCACGATGGATTCAGGAGGAGATTGCGAATGGACTATGAAATTTCCCCACTCAGACTCCAGCTCAGGGATAATGACATGGCTATTAGCAGGATGATTGACGACCAGTTGCAGCTGGATCGGGTCACCCACAGTATGGTCTCCTGGAATGACGCTCATGGAAGCTTCAATGGAATCGTCCACCTGAGCCGCCGCTGGGCCAGCAGCAAGCATGGTACCTATAAGGATTAGTGGTATCAGAAGTAATTTTCTGTTCATATTGTTGAACCATTTACTAGTGGCGGATACGCCTTGCTCTTTCCCTGAAGAAAGACGTGAGAGGCACTGTGTAGTCCTCATCTGTTCCGATGTCGATGTGATCTACCTTGGACTGCCTGAAGACGCGTGACTTGCCATCTTCTAAACGCTGAACATTGTCGCTATATGCCATCTGCCACACCTTACTGTTTGTATCAACCCAGACAATCTCATCTGTCTCGGGATCTTCAAGAGCAATAAGGCCAACTCCCTTTATCTCACTTTCCAGGGGATCATGGAGATCCACGGCGATTACGTCGTGCCGCCTGTTGGTAATCGATATCGCTTTGCGATAGCTTTCAGGATCGGCCAGGAAGTCGGATACGAGAAAGATGATACTTCTACGTTTCAGCATTTGATTAACTTTCTCAAGAGCCATTTTGATGTCAGTGCCACGTTTTTCCGGCACGAATGCCAGAAGCTCGCGGATGATCCTTAGCACGTGACGCCGGCCTTTCCTGGGAGGAATATATAGCTCAATTTGGTCCGTAAAGATGAGCAGACCAACTCTGTCGTTATTCGTGGTAGCTGCAAATGAGAGTACTGCGGTCAATTCGGCGGCGAGCTCTCGCTTGAACCTGTTCACAGAGCCGAAATTCTCCGAGGCGCTGGCATCAACAACCAACATTACGGTCAGCTCTCTTTCTTCTACATAGCGTTTCACATAGGGCTCGCCCGTCCGTGCGGTGACGTTCCAATCAATCGTTCGTATTTCGTCGCCGATCTGGTATGGTCGAACTTCGTCGAACTCCATACCACGGCCCTTGAAGATCGAGTGATAATCACCGGCGTAGCTATCGTTGACAAGCCGGCGAGTTCGTATTTCGATCCGACGTATTTTCTTAATCAGGTCTGAAGTAATCATAGTGACCACCATTTAATCAAACGTAGGAGCCAGTTTACCGAAGCGCTTATTGACCTGGACGTTCACAACATCGACATACAGGCTCGAGGTTATTTGTTGGTGTCCTGACTAGGGGACGTCCGTATGATCAAGAATGCGCTGCACGATGTGATCACTATTGATGCTCTCCGCTTCAGCTTCATATGAGGTGATGATGCGGTGGCGCAGAATATCAGGAGCAATTTGCTTGATATCCTCAGGTGTCACGAATCCGCGACCTTTGATGAAGGCGTGGGCCCTGGCCGCTGTAATCAGGTAGATGCTAGCTCGAGGAGAAGCCCCAAAACTGATCAGCGTGTTCAAGTCGCCCAACCCATTCTTCCCGGGTTGGCGAGTAGCTAATACCAGATCCAACACATACTCTTTGATCTTGTCATCCACATAGATCTGTTGGACCATTTCGCGCGCATGCATGATATCGGCTGGGTTGATAACCGGATTGATGGCGGGCAAATGTGTTCCAGTCATGCGATCTACGATGATTCTTTCCTCAGCCCTTGAGGGGTAATCCACCTTAACTTTGAGCATGAACCGGTCGACCTGTGCCTCGGGCAGAGGGTAGGTCCCCTCTTGCTCGATGGGGTTTTGAGTAGCCAGCACTAGGAAGAGATCTTCCATTAAATAGGTAGTGTCGCCGATGGTCACCTGGCGCTCTTGCATGGCTTCCAATAGAGCGCTTTGAACTTTCGCCGGCGCACGATTGATCTCATCCGCGAGGATGAGGTTAGCAAAAACCGGTCCCTGATGAACGCTGAATTCGCTTGTGCGAGGATTGTAGATCTGGGTACCTACTAGATCGGCCGGAAGTAGATCCGGGGTAAACTGGATCCGGGAGAAATCGGCCTGGATAGCCTGCGCAACGGTCTTAATCAGCAATGTTTTCGCCAGACCGGGAACTCCTTCTAACAGGACGTGCCCATCGGCTAACAGAGCGATCAGTACCCGCTCCACGAGCAAGTCTTGACCGACCATTACTTTGTTGATCTCCGTAAGCAGATCTTGCAGGAATATTGATTCCTGTTTCACTTGCATATTCAGATCACGGATTGATGTCATATTCATCGAGATACCTCCAAAATCGGTACTATTCTAAGTTACGGTACGAGCCAGCTGGTGGTTGTCCAGCGAGCACCAGAAGCTTAACATACCATGGCGTCATTGCCTTTAAGCCTGTGTATGGTTTGTCTTAAGTGAATCTTAAGGGAGCGATCGGAAGGGCAAGGTTGATGAGGGAATGATTCCTGGTTCAATCGCGAACTGATTTTTAAGGCAATCTCGCTGGATGGATCAACTGGCTCGCACCCTGTCTGGCCTTCCCCGAGGTTAATTAGGAATGAACGCCGAGGATCAAGGATGATTTCTGAACGATCTGGCGGTTGAGCTCTGCAAGAAGTACTTGAGTTCTCCAGCGAGTCTATTAACATAATGGCCTTATTTGAGCCAACAAACGGGCTCTATCATTGTTCACCGTCTACCGGCTCCGAGTCGATAAGTACGAACAGCATTCGCTGTCGATCCAGGAAAACGAAGCCGCCGATGGCAAAGGGCATGCACAGAAACGCAAGCGTTCTTCTCATCAACCGATCCTGAGCTCGAATAGCCAAATCAACAGAATTGTAGTGCACAAATCTATGAAGATCGTTAGCAGTGGATGTGTACCAAGTAAATCCAGGTAGGGCGAGCATCTCCAACGAAAACAGGATAGAGGTACTAGACAGGCATCTAGAGAAGTTGATACTCGCTGTGGTATAATTTAGTTATGTAAAAACAAACATCGCTGCTTTTGGAATGGGTGTTCGCAAAGAGCGCCCAATCCATCGCCTTAGGAATAATGACATTGCGCAATCGACAACCAAACTCGGATTATTGTTTTGTATGCGGCCGGAAGAACCCCAATGGCCTCTACATGTCCTTTTATGACAACGGAGAGAATGAAGTTTTCTCGGAATACACGGTCTCTGAGGTTTTTCAGGGATATCCTGGCGTGGTTCATGGCGGCGTCGTGGCTGCTATGCTCGACGAGGTCGTGGCCCGGGTATCAATGATCGACGACCACCATCACTTCATGATGTCGGTCAGGATGGAAATAAAGTATCGTCATCCAATTCCGACTGAGACCCCTCTATACCTTGTGGGCAAGATTGTTCGATTGCGAGGACGGCTTGGAAAGGCTACCGGAGAGATTGTGCTCCCTGATGGTAAAGTAGCAGCAGAATCGGCTATGACATTGGCTGACATACCGGACGAGCTGATCGCCAGCGCCGATGCAGACGCCCTTGGATGGCGGATTGACCAACTGCCGTGAGCTACTGGGGCATGTATTGACGCAATGGGTTTAATCGAAAGGTCAAAGTGGCGGATCGTCCAAAGAATCTGCCTACTCATCTTGTTAGCAAGTACGTTTTTTGTTTTGAACGCCTGTAGCGTTTTGAAGATCATTCAGGATGAACAACCAGAAGAAGATTCCTCGAAGGTTGAGGAAGCAACGCTTATCTGCAGTGAAGAGTGCCATGATAGAGGTCAATGTGGGTTGGACGAGCTGGGCACCGAGTTCGTACTCATGGCTAGATCCGCACCCGCCCTTGAAAACCATGACCAGGCCGTTCAAGCCAACACGCCGGTCACCATTATTAGAAAGGAGGTCCGTTCAGTCATTCGGACAATCAGCGGCGTACCTCTTGATACGCCTTTCTATAATATCGTCCTGCCTGACGATGGGCAAGCCTGGGTGGCTGGTTGGTGCCTGGGATCCTGACGACCTTGTCGTATCCCAAGAATTGATGTTATGCTGATTTGGCATTCGACGTATCTTTAGAATGAATAGAAATACATCTACTATCGACGCGATTGAGGAATTAGTGACCGCCAGGCAAGCGGGTGATCCGGTTGCCTTGGCGGTAATTGTCAAGGCACGGGGATCTGTCCCCCGGCATACAGGTACAAAGATGCTCGTATATGCCGGTGGTCGGACTTCAGGTACTATCGGAGGCGGAGAATTAGAAGCAAGGGTAGTTCAAGAAGCATTGGCTTCTCTTGAAGATAACCTGCCGCGATATGTTCCTTATTCGCTTGTTGACCCAAAACGCGGGGATCCCGGCGTTTGCGGTGGAGAAGTCGAGGTTTATGTGGAACCCCATTTACCGCCTCTCACAATTCTAGTTATCGGTTGCGGACACGTTGGACGGGCCGTGGCCCAGCTTGCGAGTTGGCTCGGTCTTCGCGTCGTGGTAAGCGATGATCGCGAGGGTATGGCAACACCAGAGATGGTGCCTGACGCAGATTTCTATTTTCCAGGATCTGTCGAAAACTTGCTCGCCGCATTCAAGGTTAACATCACAACGTATATAATTGCCGTGACCCGAAACGCTGAAGTTGATAGACATGTTTTACCCAGGCTATTGAATACGGAAGCCCCCTACATCGGTGTTATTGGTAGCCGCCGGAGGTGGGAAGAGACCCGGAAACTGCTAATGGCGGACGGGTTGAGCGAAGAGGAGATTAGCCGCTTTCATTCCCCAATCGGTCTCGAGCTGCATGCGGAATCGCCTGAGGAAATAGCCTTGAGCATCTTGGCCGAGGTCATCATGCTTCACCGCGGTGGAACCGGTAATCGCATGGCAGTTGTGCCAAAGTCAGATGCGGCCTGATTTATTGCCGGGCGCTGTTTTCAGAAGCACGCTGCGGATAGATTTCGCGGCGTGGAATATCGTTTTACGACCTGTGTTCTCGGAAATTGGTAGGTGAATTATGCGACTAGAAAGAAAACGCGACGCTGAGTTAGCCAAGCGCAAGGGGCTGGCTATCAAGACAATCATCGCCTTGATCTGGTTTGGCCTTTGTTTCACCGCGGCATACTTCCTCGTCAACTGGCTATTTGACTCTGATATCCTCACCATCGGCGCCATTTACAACCGTCTTCATATTCCCAGAACGGTCGGTGAGGAATTTATTCGTGCCGGACTCATGGTACTTATTGTTATTTTGATGAATTTTTTCGTGCTGATTGGTTACGCTTTTGCAAGTCCGCTAGGCCGGGTGCGTCCAGGAAGAGCGTCTCTCAGGTCGCCAGAACCTGATCCAAACGCAGACCATTATGACTATCACTAATTCGGAGATCAATACCATAGATCACACCAGTGCGATCCGAGGATACATCACGCCGGTTTCGGTTGGTGACGTACTGGAATTACTGGCCCGTTATCGAAATCGCGCTCGCATTGTGGCTGGAGGTACGGACCTTTTGCTCGAGATGAGCAACGGGATTCGGCCAGAAGTGGATACGATTATTGATATCACCCGTATTTCCGGACTCGATGACATCTACCTGGGTTCCGACGACAATATCCACCTCGGCCCTCTTGTAACGCATAACCGGGTTGTATCATCAGAACTGATAGTGCAACGCGCGCTGCCACTTGCTCAAGCAGCTTGGGAAGTGGGTTCTCCCCAGATCCGCAACCGAGGGACTGTCGCCGGAAATCTGATAACTGCCAGTCCGGCAAATGATACTATCTCACCCTTGTGGGTGCTTGGCGCCACCGTGACGTTGGCATCCATACACGGGCGCCGCGAGGTGCCGTTAAAGCAGTTTTATGAAGGTGTTCGCCAGACGGTAATGCGTCCAGAAGAGATGTTGGTTGAGATCAGCTTTCCCCCCTTACCGGACACCGCAAGAGGAATATTTGTGAAATCCGGTCTAAGGAGAGCGCAAGCCATCTCGGTAGTTCACCTGGCAGCCGTCCTGGATTTTGAAGGGGAGATAATTCAAGAAGCGCGGATTTCATTGGGCAGCGTGGCGCCGACAATCATCTCGGCCCAAGAAGCAGAGCATTATCTGATCGGCAAGGAGCTCAACGATGAAACCGCAGCTGAAGCCGCGAAATTGGCTTCCGCCGAGGCAAAGCCTATCGACGATCTCCGCGGTACGGCGACCTATCGCTCCCGGATGGTGGCGGTCATGCTTAGACGGGCTCTCTCCGCCCTAGGCGCTCGCCAGGAGCGGGATAATTGGCTCGAAAGACCGGTGACTCTATGGGGACAGACCGGCGGTCGCTATCCGACGGGAGCGCGATTCGAATCAAGCCATGACCTAGAGACACCGATCGTTTCTAATGTGAACGGAGCAACAATTTCAGCTCCAGCCGGCGGAACCACTAATCTCATGCGGTGGCTGCGTGAGCAGGGATCACTTACAGGAACAAAGGAAGGGTGCGCTGAAGGTGAATGTGGCGCTTGTACGGTCTTTCTAGACGGCATGGCGGTCATGTCCTGTCTAGTGCCGCCTCAAAGAGCCAATGGAGCAGAAGTTGTTACCATTGAGGGCTTGAAGAGGTTCTCTCCTGATCTTGACCTCTCAGAGGAAGTTGCAGGTCAGGACCACATATTACTACAGGCATTCGTAGACACTGGCGCAGTTCAATGTGGTTATTGTATTCCCGGATTCGTAATGGCAGGCGCTAAGTTGCTGGAAGAGCAACCCCGTCCAACTGAAGATGAAATCGCTCAAGCGTTAACGGGCAATTTCTGTCGTTGTACGGGTTATTACAAGATTCTAGAGGCGATCGCATTGGGGAGATCGCAAAAGGAAGTTTTTGATGCGCATCGAGAAGAAACATGAGGCTGAACTAGAAAAACGGAAGGGATTAACCAAACGGACGATTCTTGCTGGTCTTTGGTTGTTTATCTCCTTCGCCATTTCCTACTTGGCTGCTGGATGGCTAATGAGCAGTGATATTCTCGGCCTGGATTTCTTCTACGAGGATATCGGGATACCGGAAACCGTCAGCGAGGTTGTCATGCAAATCGCCGTGGCTTTTGTCATCTTTCTGATGATCCAGTTTGTTGTCCTTATCGGTTACGCAGTCACATCTCCAAAAGCAAAGATGCGACCAGGAACGCCTACTACCTACTCGTCCGAAAAAGATCCTTATGATCAGACTATCAACTATGACTGAATCGGATAGGCGGATCGATGCACCTGGGAAGGCTAGCGGGCGAACCCTCTTCCCCGGTGACCTCTCCCCGGACGAGCTTCTACAAGGTAAGGTTCTATTTAGCAACAAGCCGCATGCGCGCATGGTGTCCATGGACATCAGCGCAGCTTCGGAAGTACCTGGGGTCGTATCCATTCTGACTGCCAGGGACGTTCCGGTGAACGAATACGGCCTCATCCTGCCGGACCAGCCCGTTTTGGTTGGAATAGGCAGCTCCAATCCAGTGGGAGATGTCAGCCTCTGGGAAGGGGATCAGGTTGCGGTGATTGTTGCCGAGAATGAATTGGCGGCCTCCAGGGCACGGGATCTCGTCCGGATTGAATGGGAAGATCTGCCGATAGTAAACCATGTATTTGAAGCGATGCAGGATGTAAACATTCTGCACCCAGAGAAGGCTACGAATATTCTCCAGCACTACAAGATCCGCAAGGGAGATATAGATGCGGGTTGGGCGAAAGCCGATATAGTCGTCGAAGGTTCATACCGCTTGCCTTACCAGGAACATGCCTTTCTGCAGCCAGAAGCCGGTCTCGGGTATATCGATGATCTGGGCAGAGTTACCGTTGAGATCGCCGGGCAGTGGACGCATGAAGATCAGGCAGAAGTTGCCCATGCGCTAAACCTACCCCTGGATCGCGTCCGGATTCGTTATCCCGCTATTGGCGGGGCATTCGGCGGCCGAGAGGATATGTCCCTGCAGATCGTGCTTGGATTGGCCGTGATGCGACTAGGGGAGCGTGGGATAAACCGGCCCGTACGAATAATCTGGTCCAGAGAAGAAAGCATTATCGGACATCACAAGCGGCATCCCGCTTACATCAAGAGTAAATGGGGGGCAACATTAGAGGGAAAAGTGACGGCCGTAGAGGCGGAGTTGATTCTAGACGCCGGCGCCTATGCCTATACCAGCACCAAGGTTTTGGGGAATGCCAATTTAATGGTCACCGGTCCCTATGAGATTCCCGCTGCCCGGGTGGATAGTTATGCTGTCTATACTAATAATGTGCCAGGGGGCGCATTCCGCGGATTTGGGGGGCCTCAGGGAGCGTTTGCCGCGGAATGCCAAATGAACAAGCTGGCCGCAGCACTCGATATCGATCCGGTCGAAATCCGCCTGCGGAATACGCTTCGAGAAGGCAGCCAGCTTACGACCCAGTCATCAATGCCTCCCGGCGTCTCTATGCCTGAGGTTATCACTCGATGCGCCCAGGAAGCCGGCTGGCTCGATGCCAAGCCGGAGCTTGTCCTGGATGTCCATCATTCTCCATTCCGGTCGCTTCCACCAGATCCCTCGAAACTTCGCAGAGGCCGGGGTATGGCCTGTGCGTTCAAGAATATCGGCTTCTCCTTCGGCTTTCCAGAGGGAAGTGACGCTACTGTTGTACTCCGAGGTGAAGCTGAGATCGAACGGGCGATCGTTCGCCACGCGGGTGCGGATGTCGGACAAGGCGCACACACGGTTTTCCGGCAAATGGCGGCCAGATCATTGAAACTACCGGTGGAGATGGTTGAAGTTGATGTTTCTGATACCGCCTCAAGTGGTGATTCGGGATCCTCTTCGGCATCGCGAATGACATTTATGGCCGGGAACGCGATTCGGGGCGCGGCCGAGCTTGCCCTGGAAGCGTGGTACAACGAAGAGAGACCCGCCGTTGGGCATTATCGATACAAACCAAGGGCTACCTCTGCCTATGATCCCGAGACCGGATTATGCGATCCAAATATTACCTACGGATATGTAGCTCAGATTGTGGACTTGGTAGTCGATGTGGAGACAGGGTTCATAACTATCGAGCGGGTCGTCTGCGCCAACGATGTCGGCAAGGCGTTCAATCGCACCCAGATAGAAGGACAGATCGAGGGGGCCGTGGTCCAAGCCTACGGCTACGCGGTGATGGAAGATCTCAAGGTTGTGGACGGGCGCATTCAAAACCCCAATCTCAGCACTTACCTGATTCCCGGTGTGTTAGATAAGCCTGTCAAGGTCGAATCGATCATAATGGAGATACCAGATCCGGCCGGGCCTTGGGGAGCCAGGGGCATGGCAGAAATGCCCTTCTTACCCCTTGCACCTGCCATCGCCGCAGCGTTGTACGATGCTACAGGTGTCTGGTTTGACGAGCTCCCCATAACCCCTGAACGAATCCTAAATAAACTATCTTGAAAAAAGACGAATGCCACGATTTATTTTCGTTCATGGCATTCGCCAATATCTAGCTAACCAATGCTCCGAAACCCAACGTAGGTTGAGTAATCATTCCATGTTGAGATAGGGAAAAATCATACTGTCCTGCGTCGCCTGGAAATGAGCAAAACCACACCGGCGCCGATAACGCCAGCAGCCAAGGCCAATACTCAGGTAGAGCCCGAATCATTTCCGTCGAAGGAGCTAAAAGACACGCTCGTCGGAGGGACAGCCTCGACGAATACATCAGCAGTATCGGTGACCATAGGACCTCCTGCAACACTGCCTACCAAGGAGATTGCATTGGTGAAGCTCGCGTTAACATTCTCTATTGACGCAATATGTGGTCTTCGCTTCGCCAGCGAATAGAATCAGACGTATATGGGTATAGAGATTGCTTTTACAGAGCCAGGCGTCTTGCGTAGTCCTTGTTATCGCCCCGCGTAAACGGTAAGCAGTTGGCGTTCTTGAGAGTTGACTCTTGTTACGCCGGAGTCAAGGAGCCATACATTCCGCTTTCAGTGAGTTGCTCTAGTGCTGGATTGTCTGCGTCCGTAGCGAAATCCCAGAAGGCATTTTGAGCCGTGGTGCCAGGTAGAGCCGTGTTGCGGCCGATGCATATCTCCTGGGCCATATCAACGCCCCTCACATTGATGGTAGCAACCCGCTCGTATACAAGGCGCGAGATGACGATCTGGGAGACGAAACCCACTCCTAAGCCTTGCTCAACCGCCAGGGCGATCGCCTCGGAATTTCCCAGGATCAGAACCCTGCTGAGCTGATCGATCGGAATGCCTACTTCTGCCAGGCCGTCGGCGGCCACGTCAAGCGTACCGGACCCTGTTTCGCGCAGAATGAAATCCGCTTCAAACAGTTCATGGGGTTCGATCTCGCCGCGCGCAGCCCAAGGGTGGGTGAGCGGCGCGATTAATCGAATCGGATCTGAACCAAATCTCTGGAATTCTACTGGGCCATGGAATTCACGCGGGCTGGCCAGAGCAAGATGGAGGAGTCCATCGCCGAGGTCCTCGACTGCTTGACGGCGAGGCAGCACCTGGCAAGCGGCTGTTACCTGTGGATGCTTTCGCATGAAGGAGGTTAACAGCATGGGAAGGACGTACTTACCGGAGGTTGTGCTGCATCCAACTTTCAGGTGACCATACACTTCACCCTGGAGAGATTCCATGGTCTCGTCGATCCGGACCGACCAGTCCACCATTCGCCGTGCCAACGGAACCAGGGCTTCGCCCGCATCTGTGAGCACCATTTTCCGCCCCTTGCGGATGAATAGCGTAGTCCGGAAGTGCTGCTCTAGCACTTGTATATGTTGGCTCACGCTTGGCTGGGTCATGTGCAGCTGTCGAGCTGCATTGGTAAAGTTCCGCGTCTCGGCCGCTGTAAGGAATACATTCATCTGATGGGCATCTAACACGTTCCACTCCTGATAGCGTTACGAAAACAGTAAATTGAGTCGAGTTGATTCGTTCATTTCCGAATTCACTTAATCTTGCTAGGTCAATATTCTTCCGTGATGACAAGAATGGTTTTTCTGAACCTACTTGTCCTGTGGGTTGAGGCCTAGAGCACTGAAAAAGGAAAAACCAAAGCACGCCCATGTAGAAGCGAATCTATAACTATTCATTATAATATGCATAGGCTATTCTTATAAGCCGCGCTTATGGAAGCATACGCGCGTGTCTATTAATTACTTATAATAATATCAGATTGTAACATATTTCACAATGCTGATTTCGCCGCTCTTTTAAAGCTGGTTCACATATTGGATGACCGGATCCTGATTTGAGTCGGGGGTATTGTATTTTTGCTCATGCTTGGGCCCCATTTCTCATTCTTGCGGCCTAATGGGCCTACTATTTCTTCCGACTAGCTGACGAGACCTGTTTGCCTTTCTTGGAAACCGTCACTAATATCGACAGATGATGTTCGACAATATGCGAGTTATCATCCGAGGGGGCGGTGATCTGGCTACTGGTGTGGCTTATCGCCTCCACAGGGTTGGATTCCCAATAATCGTATTGGAACTACCCTGGCCGCTTGTCGTCCGACGTAAGGTCTCTCTAGCCGCGGCCGTGCACGAAGGGGAGGTGGAGATAGAAGGGCTCGTAGGACGGGTCGCCCAGAATTTCACTGAAGCATCGGAGATGGACCTCAAGGACATCATCCCAGTCCTAGTTTCTCCCCAATTACCTGACCAAGTCCTGAGAGCCGGTGGGAAGACAAAAGGATCGACAGATCCTTCTCCCACCAATGCTGTGATTATTGATGCACGAATGGCAAAACGCAATATCGATACCCATCTCAGTCAGGCAAAGACAGTGATCGCCCTAGGCCCCGGTTTTACGGCCGGTATCGATTGCCACGCGGTGATTGAAACGATGCGTGGGCATCGCCTCGGCCGCGTGATCTGGGAGGGGAAGGCGCATCCAGACACGGGCACACCTGGTCTAGTTGGGGGTAAATTAGCAGAGAGGGTCCTTCGCTCACCAGCCGGCGGTGTTGTCGAGTGGGGGCATGAAATTGGCGATCTGGTGAAGGCGGGCGCGATCATTGGCGCTATAGAGAAGAAGGCAATAATCGCGCCCTTCGATGGCGTCATTCGGGGTTTGATCGCACCCGGCACCGAAGTACCTGCTGGACTGAAAATCGGCGATATCGACAGCAGATCTGATGTCTCCGCCTGCTTCACCATCTCGGATAAAGCGCTGGCTATCGGTGGTGGTGTCCTGGAGGCGATTCTAACAAGGATGAATGCGCTGGAATGACTGAGGGATTAGTTTCATTAGCGGAAGCCATCGTTGTCGGATCAGCAGAGCTGGTGGCATTTACCGGGGGCGGTGGAAAGACCAGCCTAATGATGGCCTTATCCGAGGAGCTATCCGGCGGCGTCGTGATGACTACGACTACTCGCCTTTCTGAATCGCAGGTGCGACTAATGCCGGAAGTGATAAGGTTTTCACCAACAGAGTTTGGAGAGTCTTCAGGAGCAGGTCCAGAAACGGAAGTCGTTTTAGGGCACGCCGAGTTATATCGAAAAATAACATATTCTCTTGTCCGTTCGGGCAGGTGCTTGGTGGTGGGAGAGCCATACGGAGACAAGGTGATTGGCGTCCCGGTTGATCTACCCGGACTATTATTCTCGCGTGACGACGTTGCCTACGTGCTGGTTGAAGCCGATGGATCACGACGAAAGCCATGCAAAGCACCCGGTCCCAATGAGCCGGTCATTCCGCCGGAAGCGACGGTTGTCCTTCCTACTGCGGGGATTGATGCCATCGGCAAACCCATTTCGGAGATCGCCCATCGGCCGGAGAGGGTCAAAGCGATAACCGGTCTGGAAATTGACCAACCGATGACCGTTGGGGCGCTGGCTCGACTTCTAACTCATCAAAAAGGCGGTCTTAAGGGAATTCCACTGAAAGCACGTGTAGTGCCTTTCATCAACAAGGTGGACAGCGACGATTTGCTTGACAAAGCTCGAGAAGTTGCCAGGCTGATCTTGGAGGAGGATCGGATAGACAGGGTGATCCTAGGCGCGATCCGCTCGAACCGGCCGGTGCGCGAAATCCACCGCCGCATCACGGCCATCGTACTGGCCGCCGGCCTATCATCTCGGATGGGCAGACCTAAGCAGTTACTTCCATGGGGAGATACAACTGTCCTTGGTCAAACAATTGGCAATCTGCAGCGATCGCGTGTCAACGAAGTTGTCGTGGTCTCCGGTTATCAGGCTCAAGAGGTGGAAAGCGTATCGGCTCAACTCGGCGTCCAAACATTCTTTAATGAGCTCTATGCAAGCGGGGGAATGATATCATCCGTCCAGACAGCGTTAAGGCATCTCCCAGACAACCGTGAGGCGATTCTGGTCATGTTAGCCGATCAGCCTATGGTTGAGACTGCGACGATAGACCGGCTCGTCGATGCGTGGTCGGAAAACAAGGGCGAGCTGGTGGCGCCGGTTATCAGGGGACGACGAGGGAATCCGGTTCTTATCGGCCGGCGCTATTTCGATGAACTTCTGGCTCTACCGCTGGGGGCTGCTCCCCGGGAACTCGTCAACCGTCACAACGCAGAACTGCATCTGGTTGAGGTGAAGACAGATTCGATCCTTCGTGATCTCGATGAGAGTGAGGATTATGAGAGATGGCGGCCTAAGAATGGCAACACATAAATCATCTCTCTTTGCTGAGATCAAGGTGACGATAATCTCGGTTCCAATAGATCAAGGGGGATTCATCTGGCCTGGCGACTTTACTCGCCTGAACCTGGCCTAGATAGATATGATGCGTGCCGGCCGAGTAACGCCCAACTATGGTACAGTCCATCCATGCCAATGCGTCACTCAGCACGGGGGCTCCCGTGACAGCCGAGTCCCAATCTCCCATACTAAAACGGTCCTCATCTGTCACCCACGCGAACCGCTCGGACAAAAATTCCTGATCCAAGCCCAGAATATTCACCGCGAATACGGCGCCATCCTCCTCCATGATTAGGTAAGCCTTGTGACGATGGTCTATGACGATCATAATCAACGGTGGATCCGGCGACACCGAGGTGAAGGCTGAGACGGTCAGCCCATGTACCTGCTGTCCGCTTTTGATTGTGACGATGGTCACGCCTGAAGGGAAATGCCGAAGAGCATCCCTAAACGACTCGGAATTTATAGGCATAGCTTCCTTATGGCTGGATTACTATTACGCATATCAAGGCTGCTACCCATTCTATCACGTTGCACTAGTGGGTTTCGATAGCTAAATAACTTCTAACGATGCCGGCGATGTCGGCCAGATCTTGAATTTCCTCCGCGTATTTGGCGTGATCGGGGCCGAGTAATATGGTAGGAACCGGATTTCTACTGTGTTGGCGATGGTTTTTCTCTTCGATATTGCCATGATCACTGGTTATAAGAAGCAGATCATTTTCGTCATTCCATGTATCGAATAAGCCACCTAACGCTGCGTCAATGATCTCGAGGTGTTGGCTGGCCTGATCGATTGATCCACGATGACCACTCCTATCGCTCGGCCAATGCTCGAAGAATGAGAAACTGTAATCCCGTGCTACGATTGCTATCTCTTGTCCGGCTTCGTGCAGGGTATGAACCGGAATATCGTCGTAACCCAGGTAGTCATGCCAGCCCTGCCCGGTGAAACCAGGGCTTACCGCTCGACCAGCGCGCAGATCCTCGGCAGTCATAAGATCTAGACCAGCGCTAACGGCTGCCAACGGCACGGAGGACAGAAGCCGTTTCCCACTCTTAATCGAATCGAAATAGCCCTGCGGATAAGGTGTGATCAACGCAGCTGTTCCACCGGCCTTGATAACATCCTTGAATAGATTTGACTCTTTTACGACGGCGGCGACGGCCGGGTTCGGTTTTGGGCCGTAATGCTCACCGACAATCTGAGGGACGTTGCGGCCGGTCAGGATCGTCGCCTGCCCTGTGGCACTCTGGGGACGACCGGGCATCTTCAGATTTGGGTCTGTCGGCACCAGGCTTACCCGGTCAGTGGTAATTCTCCCAGGCCCACCGCAATCGGGCCGAAGATACCACCTTTCGCCCAACAAACCGGTCAAATTAGGAAGGTTTGCCTCGATGAATGGATTGACTTCTGGATCATCAGCCCCAAGTCCCACGCCATCCACGAAAAAGATGAGAAAGTGTCCGTCACTCCTGTTCATTATCCAGGTTTGCAGAAGCTCAAAGGTATATTCATAGAAAATCAGTGCTCGCTCGTCAAAGGCTCACCGAGATGGATCGGATGAGACATGGATATCTACGACGCTAAAGATCGATATGAAAAACCGGAGTTTTCGCACGCTCTCCGGTCTACTGGGTCGCCATTGCGACCAGCGTTTTGAACAGGTTGGTATATGGATATCGAGACTTGAAGCAACCCGCCCAAAGGACCGATTGCTAATCCAGGTAAATCTCAGGGGCGAATAGTTGTGGCCGGCAAGGGTTATAGTCAGGGCCGAGAATAATCCTGAAGCTGTAATCGTACGCTGTATCAGGCACGAGCTCGATCTCACTCTTGTGCTTATCAAATATCCAGCTAAGGAGCCAATCATAAGAGCCCTTAAAATTCTGGGCGAAGTAGGCGATGGTGGTCGAGTCCCCAGAAGGGTCGTTGGGTACAGTGATAACAGGCTCAAATCCGTACCATTCCAGATTATCGGCGGCTAGCAAGGCCAGGTCTGGATTGCCAGAATGGTTTACTACCTCAACCGTTATCGGCGGACGCGTTGCTTGGTTGAGCGCCGGGGGAAGAAATAGCCGTCGAAATGTATCTTGCATATTTTCCCACACCGGTAACTGAACCCTCGCACCCGATTCAGGGACTTCATAGGGCAGCAGCTGATCACCGACGAGATAAAGATGCTGAACACCGTTTTCCCGAACCCCTGGGGCCAGAGCCGCTAGCTGGAGCATCCGGCCAATGTCCATATCGGTGTTAACCGTGTCCTTGTAAGTATTCCACATCTCTGGCAGATTTGGTATTAATCCGAAATCAACGCCCTGATTCAGCATGAGGCGCAGCACTTGCTGCTGGCGACGTCCTCGGTCGAAGTCACTGGTTGTGCGGCGGGACCGCACGTACCATAAAGCCATGTCACCATTCATATGATGAATGCCGGGCTCAAGGGTGTACAGCTCCCAATTGTCTTCGATGTTCGGATCCAGCTCAGGCGATATAAGCCGCCAATCTCTAAGTTGGCAACTCACCGGAACGTCGATGCCATTTGATATATCGACAGCTTCCTTAAATCCTTCAAAATCGACCTGTGCGTAGAAATGAATGGGTACACCGAAATTGAACAGAATTGTGTCCTTAAGTAGGGCTACCGCGCCCCCCGGATATCCAACTGAACTGCCATGAGAGAGAGCGGTGTTAAGCCGGTTGGTTTTCCAACCCGGAATATACACATATAGATCCCTGGGCAGAGATACCATTGAGGCTGTCCGTCTCTCGGTGTCGATAGCAACAATGATCATCGTGTCGGTCCGCCCTATACCGGCGTCGAGCGAAACATCGCTACCGAGTAAAAGGACATTTGTGGTATTTGGAGGGACCAAGAAGGTCGGTACCGGTTGGGGTATATTCGGATCGACAGGGACATCACTATATCCGTTAGAGGGCAGTGAAGGCACGACGAGCGGCCTGCTGGTGGGGGTCAATGACGGTACAGGTGTCTTGGTGGGAGAGGCAGTCCGGGCAGGCGGCACATCAGGCTGCGTCTCAACGGCTGGGCTTGACGTTTCCTTCACCTTGCCCTTCGGTGTATTTGTGGAAGGGAGTTCCCGCGTTGGTTCCTTGGTGACCGGTATTTCAGTTGCCGTTTCAGTAACTATGGCAGCAACCGCTGTTGCCATGGAAGTTGGCGATGGCTCGTCAATCGGTGGATCAGAGTTCGCGAAGCTACTGACAGCCAGAATGGCGATCAGGACAAAGGCCGAGACTAATATTAATACCGCGCTAATACGCAAAGCTGAATGATTAAGTAGCTTTCTCACGATTCCATCAATAAATGCATGTTTACTACAATAAGGGCAAGGGTATTTGCTGAAAGGTACAATCTTTTAGAGCAATATCAACACCGCATCATTCAATTCCACTGAGAGATTGTTCCAGAGACTCAAAGCTTCTCCCCGAATACATGCTTTGTGCGATTGAATGCCGCTAACCCAACGATAAATACCAGTGCAGAGGTGATAAAAGTTCTCACCAAGTAGATCGGATCCATAGGGGCAGGTCCGCTGCTGCCCATGGTGCCCCATAGGACAGTTCGATAGCCGTCAATGATTGAGGCCATTGGATTTAGCCAGCGCATCACAACAGCCGGATTGAAGCTTATCCCTATAATGGTTCGCGTTTCCCCTAGCCAATCCAGCGGATAAATGACTGGGGTTAGGAAGAACCAGGCTAGTAAGACCACGTTCAGGATCATTATCACGTCACGATAAAAGACATTCATTGAACTAAACAGAAGAACAAGACCGAGAATAAAGATGATCTGGGTAATAAGTAGAGGTGGAACCCACAAAGAATGGATGGTCAAGCCGAGCCCGGAAACGTACAGGAATATGATAAGAATCACAAAGGCGATCAAAAAGTTGACCAGGTTCGAGATGGTCGATGCGGTGGGTAGCAGCACCCTCGGAAAATGGACCTTCTTAACAAGCTGAGTGCTGCCTGTTATCGAAGTCGTACCGCCCATAAGCGAGTCGACGAAAAAGTTCCAGGGCAATAATCCGACCAAGAAGAAGACGGCATATTGACGAATGTCTTCACGAGGAATCAATTTGGCAAATATGAGACTAAATACCAGCATCATCAACAAGGGACTAAGCAAGCTCCATAGAATACCCAGAAATGAGTTGCGATAACGAACCTTGAGATCGCGTCTTACAAGGTTTGATAAAAGATACCGATAGCGAATACCCGAACGAAAATCATCGCGCCATCGATCTATGATACCTTTTCTCTGTTGAAGGTTATTCGCTGACACGTGATCTAAATCCGAGGCCATAATGGAACAACATTTGAAGGTCGATACTCACCTAAAATTGCCTATCCTGCTTGAAGTATTGTCGCCATAACTTTCTACCAATCGTTCAGCTTGTTAGATGACCCATCCTAAGAACCAGATCGACAGACAGTCTTTTTGTCCGATCCTTGCCAACGGATGATGATTTTCATAAAAAGTCTAGCAGAAAGGCTGAAATTATATCTTAGTTGGAGGAAGATTGGGAACCGCGATTTCAAATCCCTCGCATAAATAAATCATTTCCCTATCGCCGAGTCGTAAACGACCTCAATCGCGTGTTCGTGTTCGGGGATAGTATAAACAGGTTGAATTCCAGATTGGAGCCGCCTCAGGAGATCAGGGTTTTGCATCAGTTCTCTTAAGGCTGCTGCCAGCGCATACGGATCGTCAGGTGGTACCAACAATCCATCTACTCCGTCACTTATTCGAGAAGCTAAGGCTCCGATACCAGAGGCGATCACGGGAACCCTTACGGCAAATGCCTCTTGGATGATCAGTGACGCCGTCTCATACCATAGAGATGGGACGACTACAACATCATAACCAGACAGCACCGACCACAGCCGATGGCGTGACAACTGACCTTTGAATTCTATGCCACGATGCTGTGCTAACTTACGCAATTCTTTCACATACCCGGGAAATGACTCTTGATCCCCCCATATTGAAAGAGAGGATCCTTCCTCTGACAGACCGTTAAAAGCCTCTATCAGAACATGAACGCCTTTCTGCCAGGACAGTCCTCCGATGTAGCCGATCCTTAATTCATTTTCCACGGGATCTCTTCGAGAGTAGGATTCGCTCGGTGTGTCGATACCATGAGGAATGACTGTGATCCTGTCGATATTCACACCTTGACTGCCATATGTGTCGCGGACGAATGATGTTGGGGCTATCAGCTGTTTGGCCCCATTCAACGCCCTGGTTACCAGCCGGTTACGCAGGGCAAATATCGGCGCGATAACGGGTGACAGCAAATCTGCATTCCGCAAATCCATCCTTGCCAGCGCACAACGCGCGCAGTTTAACCACCAATATGGCCCTTCGCAGATCGTATTGTCATAATTCGTTAGCAACTGAGCATTAGCGCAGATGTACCAGTAGTCGTGTAGGGTTAGAACATACGGAATCCCGCGTTCCAACAGAAGGTCCACCGATGAGGCCGGCAGACCCATCAGATGCTGGATGTGGACGATATCGGGTTGTTCCTTGGCGAGCGCCCGCTCGAAGGCACGCTTTATCGTACTGTTTACGAACGTACTTCTTAATCTTTTTGACGCACTCCGGGCACCGGTCGGGAAGCGATAAATACGAACGCCGTCTTCCTGCGCCGGTTCTGGCCAAGCCGGAGAGATTTCAGCCGGTACGAAAATGGCGACTTCGTGACCGGCCTGTACTTGTCTCATTGACAATGTCTTGGCGTACAGTTCGGTACCCCCGATATGGTCCGGCATGTACTGGTGAAGTACGTGAAGAATTCGCACGTAAGCAAGTAGTCCTTGACTCGTCATTACCCTGATTGGTGAAGATTCAAGACAAGTTTAGCTTCCTGCCTCGACACTGCAAACTGTGCTAGAATGCACACCGGATTCGGCCCTCTCGTTAGATCGGGCCAGTAAGCCAAAGAGCGCGGACATCTGAATACATTCCCACAAGTACAAGTGCGCATACTACATCTCATTCAACGCTATTATCCCGCCCGAGGCGGGGCCGAGAAACACCTGGAGCAGATCTCCAACTATCTCGCGGCTGAAGGTCACGAGGTTACCGTCGTGACCACTGACTCGTTGGATTTTGAACTGTTTTGGGATCTCAAACGCCGTCGAATAGCTCGCTTAACGGATACGCATCATGGCGTCAATATTCTGCGATTCCCTGTGCGCCACTTACCCGCGTCCCAATTGTCCTACCCAGGCCTGAGGCGATTATTGTCCTTCATGTCCAGAGCCGCATTCGTGCCGGTAGAAGGGATGATGAGAGTTGCCCGATACACGCCCTGGGTGCCTGATTTATGGCGATGGATTCGGGAAACAGAGCAGATCTATGATCTGGTGGCTGGGATGACCATCGGATTCGAGCCAATTATGGCAGCTGGTCAAGCCTATGCCCGAAGAGTAAAAGCTCCCTTCGTTTGTTATCCTCTGACCCACCTCGGAGCTGGCTCGGTACCTGGCGCCGATCCAATCAGTCGATTTTACACTATGAGGCATCAGATCAGCATCGTCTTGGATAGCGATTCAGTCATCGCCCAAACCGCCGCGGAGCAACGATTCTACAAGGATAGAGGACTTAGTAAGAACAAAACAACTGTCATCGGACCAGGAGTAGAACCTTCGGAAGTGATCGGCGGCAGCGGCAAACGATTTTTGGAGAAGTATGGGGTTAAGGCTCCACTCATCCTCTTTGTCGGATATCTTTCTCGCGATAAAGGCGCTCTCGCTACGGTTGAGGCTACGCGACAGCTGTTGCAACGTGGTTACGCGGTAGAGTTGGCACTGATTGGTACGGTCTCGCCGACATTTAGAGACCATTTTGACAAGCTATGCCAATCCGACAAGGAACGAATTCACCTGCTTGGCCCCGTTGAAGATTCCGAGAAAAAAGACGCACTAGCGGCGGCGTCCTTCCTGTCCATGCCGTCGCGAACCGATTCGTTCGGAATCACTTATCTTGAAGCCTGGTTGTATGGCATTCCGGTAATAGCTGCTCGTTCGTGGGGGGTGACAGATGTCGTGGACGATGGCAAAGATGGGCTTGTCGTGCCCTTCGGCGACATCGCCGCCTTAACAGGAGCGATGCAGACCTTATTAGATCATCCGGATGAAGCGAGAATCATGGGGGAGAGAGGGCGAGAAAAAGTCTACCAAAATCATCAGTGGGAAAAGAAATTAAAGGAGCTAGGAGATATCTATCAGGAGTTGGCCGCAGAGCACTCTAAATAAGCAGAAGATGCTAGATAGCATGCTCGCCGCGAACAACTCCTGATCTAGCAACCGGAAAAAACCGCGCTAGACCTTATCGAAATAGGATGGAAACGAAGTCTCTGTAAGAGGTGCCAATATAGAGCGCAACCGGCACCGAATCATAGGCGGGATCTGACTCCTCACCGATCATATTCGCTTTAAATTCCACATTTCCCAGGGCATGTAGGCCTTCATCCAATCCAGAAGCAATGACGGTGACCTGGACAGTCGCGGCCTCACCGACGCGTAACATGCCCGAACTTGGAGTAATCGAGATGTTGGTAGGAGCTGTGGCGCTCCAATTGAAGGCACCACCCTTCGGATTCTGAATCCTGATGGCTCCTTCGATAAGGCTGGGATTTCCCTCACCTTGGAATAGAATCAGCTGTTCCGGCGCTGCGTCGACGTAGGTCTTTCTCGGGATCCTGCTCTGACGCTGGGCATCGCGTTTGAACATAGGCCAATCCGCCCCGTTTGTCGCGTTATCCAGATCCCAAACTCTTGCTACACTGTTCGTCGAGACCAGTTCGAGCTTTCCGTCATTGTCGATGTCGCCAACGGCTGGCGTATTGACCAGCATACCGTCCCCATAGTAGACTGGGGCGTTGCCATGCGGGTAGTTCGTATTCGTCAGCTGCTGACCGTTGCCATCGACGACGCTTAAAGCCCAAGCTTGGTTGAACAAGATCTCCATCTTTGGATCACCATCATAATCGGCCAGAATCAGGCCTGTAAAGGACTGAAAGTTTACCGGCGAATCTCCCCATAAATCTAGGGGCGTCATTGGGAATCCTACAACCGGTGTGCCATCGACGTGCCAGGCATAGAGTTTTCTATCTCCACCCATGGTTACTACTTCTAGTCCGTTGCCGCCGGCGATATCGCCGATAGCAGGCGACATCATCGAAACACCGCCCATCGCCTTACCTCCTGACCAACCAGGTAGGTCATTGGCGTAGCTATCGAGGCCGAGTAACCGGAATCCATAGGTAGGATGGTTAGGGCTCATTGTGTAATAGTAATCGCTGAAGCCAATAAACATCTCGTAGGAGCCGTCATCGTCGACATCGGCCATGGCTAGAGAGGAGACCATGGATTCGAGGAAGTAGCGCGGGAAGCCGGGAAGGAGCTCGCCAAAACGATTTAAAGCATAGATGGCGCCACCGCAATATCCAGGCGAACCATCGCCTGGTGGCGATTCGTAGGGGCAAACCCAACCGTTGGCATCTCCGCCGTATCGTTCATCGAAGTTGCCTTCACCCGTACCAGTTACAATATCCAGGAAACCATCCCCATCAATATCTGCCAGTGAAGGAGAGGACCATACGTCATCCGCCAGCAACCCGTTGAGGGTGGGCCATGTGGGAAATCTTTCTCTGTGATAACTATTGGGAGGAAAACCGGGGAGGAGTGTTCCATCGTGGTGCCAGGCGTAGATACGCTTATCGAAACCACCCGATATGACTTCCATATCGCCATCATTGTCAAGATCCCCCAAGGATGGGGAGGATATAATGGTTTCAGCGCAGCCTGCTGGGGGCACATATCCGTCATGAGAAAGTTTTGGCCAGCCCGGTTCTACGTTGCCGTTGTGGTCGAGGACTATCACACCACCTTGTGTGCAGACTTCGTGCTGTATCGTACCTGAACCGACTGCGATTTCAGGATAGCCATCAGCGTCGATATCAGCCACAGCCGGCGAAGAGTGTATCTCATGGGTGCCAGGCGCCATGCCGAAACCAGGCGCTATATCCGTTTGCCAGAGCACGGTACCGTCGTGCCGAATTGCTACGA
>JBARZW010000064.1:0-8188 GCA_049650305.1 Promineifilaceae bacterium (SeqCode) | reverse complement strand
CGAGGAAAGCTTCAGGATGATCACCTGTTCCAACTGTCACCAGACCTACCAGCTGGGCGATTTTTTTTGCAAGTTCTGTGGCCATGCCCTCGCCTGCCCCCGCTGCCGGGTTATCCTGCAGGATCCGGCCGACTACTGCAACAACTGTGGCCAGGCCCTGGCGGCCGATACTTTGTTCGCCGTCGCCCCCTTTTCCCAGACCCAGCCCCGACCGCATGAGAGCCCGAAGCCGGAACCTGCTCCGGGATCGCCTCCTTTCCCTATACCAGCCACCGCCGGCCGGGGGGCATCGATCGCTTTGGGCCCGTCCTATCTGGGCCAGTTTGTCCCCCAGGAACTGATGACCAAGCTGGAGGTGGCCCGGGCCAGCGGCTGGATGGTGGGGGAACGGCGGGTGGTGACGTTGCTCTTCTGCGACGTCAAAGGCTCCACGGCCGCGGCCGAGCAGCTTGATCCCGAAGAATGGACCGAGATCATTAACGGCGCTTTCGAGCACATGATCAAGCCCGTCTACAATTACGAAGGCACCGTCGCCCGGCTGATGGGCGACGCCATCCTGGCCTTTTTCGGCGCCCCCATCGCGCATGAGGACGATCCCCAGCGGGCGGTTCTGGCCGGTTTGGACATCGTGGCCGGCATCGCTCCCTACCGTGAAAGCGTCCAGCAAAAATGGGGCATCGATGTCAACGTTCGGGTAGGTATCAACACCGGGGTAGTGGTGGTCGGAGCGGTGGGCTCTGATCTGCGCATGGAATACACTGCCATGGGCGACGCCGTCAACCTGGCCTCGCGGATGGAGCAGACGGCCGAGCCGGGCACGGTGCTAATCGCCGAAGAGACCTACAAGCTGGTAGCGCCCCTCTTTGACTTCGAGGAGCTGGGTGGTATCGAGGTAAAGGGCAAGGTGGAACCCGTGCCGGCTTACAGGGTGCTGCGCCAAAGGGCCACCCCCGGCCGGCTCAGGGGCTTTGGCGGGACTTCGCTGCCGCTGGTGGGGCGCGAGGAGGCCTTGAGGAAACTGACGACCGCCGTGGAGCAGGTGCTGCATAGTAATGGACAGATCCTTTTCATTACCAGCGAAGTGGGGCTGGGCAAGAGTCGACTGATTGAGGAGTTGCATCGGCAATGGGACACCGCTTTTCCTGCCTCCGAAGAGGGGGCTGGAGAAGGACTTAATCGCTATTCGCGCTGGTATGCAACCTTCAGCCTCTCTTATGAAACCAGCCGCCCATATAGCCTGTTTCGCCATTTTTTACGCAAGGTGTTCGGAGCCACCGAAGGCGATCCGCCGGCCGTTCTGGGGCGTAAACTGGCCGACTTCGTCTCGGCTACCGTACCGGCCGAAGAGATGACTCAAGTCAAGACGGTCCTGGAAGCGTTGTTTGGGCTGGCAGGGGACGGCGATACAACCCTGGAAGGCGAAGCTTTCAAGAGACAGCTCTACGAGACGATCGCCTTTTTGTTGAGCCAGTGGGCGGACGATGCCCCTGGGGTAATCGTTACTGACGACATCCATTGGGCCGATCCCGCTTCGATGGATCTGCTGATGCACCTCTTTGGCCTCAGTGATCGGCTGCCGGTGCTCTTCGTCTGCGCCTTACGCCCCGACCGGAGTTCGCCCGGTTGGCAACTCAATATCAAAGCCGACCGCGAATATCCCCACCGTTACACCGAAATTCGTCTGGAGCCATTGTCCCAGGAAGAGAGCCGTACCCTGGTGAGTCGCCTGATAGACATTGACCAACTTCCCGATTCCCTGGTGGAAAGCATTCTGATCAAGGCGGCCGGCAATCCTTTCTTCATCGAGGAGGTAGTTCGGGCGCTGATCGACAATGGCTCGTTAATACCTAGCCAAACGGGTGAGGGCTGGGAAATCAACCCAGATATCGAGATGAAGCAGATCGCCATCCCCGACTCCTTGCAGTCGACTCTGATGGCCCGGATCGACCGCTTGGACGAAGCCCAGAGGCGCACCTTGCAAATGGCCGCCCTCATCGGCCGGTCCTTCTATTATCGGGTATTGAAACGTATGACCGAGGCCATCGACGATGCCGGAAGCCTCCAAAATGGATCTCTCGACCAGCAACTGAGGGATCTACAGCGCATGGAATTGATTGTTCAGGTCGCCCGGCTTCCCGAATTAGAGTACGTCTTCCGGCAAGCTCTGGTCCAAGAATCGGCCTATAAAACGATCCTGCGCAAACAACGCCGCGAATACCACCTTAAGGTTGGCGAAGCCATGGAATCGCTGTTCCCGGAGCAACTGGACGAGCACGCCATCGTCTTGGCCCACCATTTTTCGGAAGCCGGCGACCAGGCCCATGCCCTGAAATACCACACGATAGCTGCCGATACAGCCTACCGCCTGTACGCCAATGCCGAGGCCGTCGAACATTACACTCAGGCATTGGAAGCGGCTTCGAAGCTATCGGCCGACGAAGCATCGACCGATGTGGCCTCGACATCGACGGAGCAGCTCACCCATCTTTTCGCCCGCCGCGGACGGGCCCTGGAATTGAACTCTCGCATCCAGGAAGCGGTCGAAAATTACGAAGACATGCGTCAGAAGGCCCAACAGTTGGATGCCAAAGAGATGGAACTGGTCGCCCTAATGTCGATGGCCACCCAATACGCCACTCCGACGTCGATCTACAGCTTCGAACTAGCGGAATCGCTTTCCCAACAGGCCCTTCAACTGGCCCAGGAATTGAATGACCGGCCGGCCGAAGCCAAGATCCTGTGGAATCTGAGCAACATGAACCGTTTCTCTGGCCTTACGGAAGAGGCGCTGGAAGCTGGGGAGAGCGCCCTGGCCATTGCCCGCGAGCTGAATTTGCGAGAGCAAATAGCCTTTTCCTTGAATGACCTCTGCCATCTGTACAACCGCACCGGTCGGTACGAAAAGACCAAGGCCGCGCTCCAGGAGACCATCGACCTCTGGCGCGAATTGAACAATCTGCCGATGCTGACCGACAGCCTTTCCACAGCGAGCTATGTGCATACCTTCACCGGCGATTTTGACGACGCCGTCGCCTTCTCGGAGGAAGCCCTGGGTATCAGCGAATCCATTGGTAACATTTGGGGGATTTCTTACAGCCAATGGGCCATAGGGAGTGTCTATTGGGAACGGGGCGAACCCGGACGGGCGATCCGGGTGATGAAGGACAGCATTCGTTACGCCGAAAAGGCAGGATTCATGGTTGCCCAGGCGTATACCCGCGCCGACCTGGCCATGGTATATGGTAGGCTGGGTGACATCACCCGGGGTTTGAGTATCGCCAAGGAAGCCCAGAGCATTGCCGTAAACGACCGGCGACCGTTTGAACCCTACGTTCTTTCGCAGCTCGCCCGGCTTCACCTGATGAACAGCGATGCGGTGGCGGCCGGAGAAGCGGTTGAGGCTATGCGGGCCGAGGATCGCCTCATCCACCTAAACCGGCCGGACATGATGACCGTGGTGGAGTGCAAACTCCCCCTTCATCGCGGCGAATACCTGGAATCCATTCGCCTGTTGGAGAAGCGGCTGGCCGCGCTTCGCCACTATGGCATGAATTGCTTCCTGCCCGAAACGTTTTGCTTGCTGGGACAGGCGTTTGCGGCCGTGAATCAACTGGATCAGGCTCTCAGCACCCTGGAAGAAGGCCTACAAGAAGCCCGGTCCATAGGGAGCCGCTGGGCAGAATGGCAGCTACTGGTGGCGCTGGCCGACTTGAAGGGCGGGGAGCAAGCTTCCCTCTGGCGGGCCAAAGCGCTGGAGTGCGTGACTTTCATCGCCGAGAACGTTGGCGATTCAGAGCTGCGCCAATCCTTTCTCAATCGGCCGGACATACAGAAGCTGACGGCGTTACGTACGGCATAGACCGTCCACGTTACTTGAGGCCGAAAGCTCGCTGATCTTGGGCGTCGCTCAGCCGCTGCTGCATTCTCAGGCATAATAGCGTTCATGAAGGCGTTGACCGAAATTAGAGGTATCTTGAAGGCACAAAAACCATATCTTGCGGAACGATTTGGCGTGGCCGAGATTGGCGTTTTTGGTTCTTACGAGAGGGACGAGCAGAGGCCAGACAGCGATATTGATATCCTGATCGAACTCGAGGAGCCACCACGTATTGATTTACTGGACCTTGTCAACAGCGAAGTTACCTTTCGTCAATTCCGCTGCTGGGACTTCGGTCGCACCTTTCGGCACTATCCTAAGGGTGTAGGTCTGGCGGACCAGAGCCTGCGGTTGCAGCAATCAGCCGCTATCTGCTGGGTGTTGGGATTGAGCTTCCGGGGTATCGAGGAAGATGATTCGGGTGTCTTCAATTGCAGCATATGCAGAAACGCCCGAATGTCTTGTGTTGTAATGGCACGAATTTCTGGATCCGCGGCATCAAAAAACGACAGAAACCGCGCCAAGGTTACCGGCTATCATCTTTCCTTGCAAAGCAAGGCTTCCCTCGGTTGTAGATTTATTAGTGCCGTCGAAACGGACCGCTTCAAATATTGGTCTTCTGAGGATAAGATGATCAGCGAACAATGGTGGTTTTTTCAACAGGTCAAAGCCTGCACTTTCTATCTTCCTCCTGGTGGTCAGTCTGAGAAACATTTGCGTTGGTATGGTCCAGATACTGCAAAAGTATCCGCGCCCACCGGACTGCAGCCCATCCACGACGATCGCCTAATCTCTGCTGCCTTAGTCGCTGTCTATGACGATCTCTACCGTACCGGCAAGCTCACCCTCGGCCAAGCCAAAAGTGCAATAATCTCCCCAGATGATCCCCTCTCAGACCTTAGCTTCTAGCTAGCCCGAGCTCTTCTTGGGCCGGTCACTGAGAAGTTAGACCCAAAAACTGCACCCTAAAATCAGGTTTAATTGTGAACCTCAGGAACACACTAATCGACTTTCAGAAAGCTAGCGACCGCCGGGTTGCTCCGTCGTCGCCGGTCTGTGATCAGGGTGGGTAACCTCTTTGGGGTTATCCACCCTGGCCAGTCCCATTCAGCTATTATATAGAGGTGTCATGAGCGCTGAATTTGGGCAAGAATGTTTTGTTTGCCGCAAGCATCGAGGGGAAGTCCAGGTTCCCGGCGGTGCGATATTCGAAGATGACTTATTCTACGCCGCTCATGCTTCCATTCCTGAAACAGAATCGGAAACCTATCTCGGCGCTATTCTACTAGAGCCAAAGCGCCATCCGCCAGGATTGGCCGTGTTAACGGCTCAGGAAGCCCAGGCTATGGGTCGCCTTATCACTCGCTTGAGCCGAGCTCTAAAACAAAGCGAAGGGGCCGAACATATCTATCTATTTGTCTTTGGCCATCATGTTGACCATCTGCATGTTTGGCTGATACCCCGCTATCCTGGTACTCCGCGAGAATACTGGGGAACTAAGGTGGACGAATGGCCGGGTGCTCCTCGAGATGGGTCCCATGCCGTAGCTGAGCTTTCAAATCGACTGCGCGAGAAACTTGCTCTTGAAACATGATAATGATCACTCCTGCCAGGTGCTCTTTAGCACTTTCGTTCTCGCTTTATATAGGAGTATAGTAAGTGTTGGAAATAGGGGAAAAATCGATGATGCAAGCTTCCCAGATGGTTGAGGAAATCCTGATCCTCAATCAACAACCCATGGATGAGCAAACGATCTTGGGTTGGCGGCCGTTTCAACAGGGCAAGACCTTGGAGGATATTCTTAACGTCTACCATTAACTTTGTTGGAGATTCATTCTCCATACTCATTGAATAAGGAGGCTAAAATGTGGATTTTACGGATAAATATGACAGATCGGAGCCATAAGCTCGAGGAGCTGCCTGAAAAATACAAACATCTCGCTGGCCGCGGATTTACTTCCACTCTGATCTATGATGAAGTGCCTGCTCTGGCGCACCCGTTGGGCCCGAACAACAAGCTCGTATTTTCCCCAGGTTTCGTGACTGGCACCTCGGCACCTACCTCAGCTCGCGTCTCCTGTGGTGCTAAATCTCCTCTTACAGGCGGAATCAAAGAGTCCAACGCTGGCTCTGAGTGGCCCGATGCGCTTGCAAGTATGCAGATCGGGGGTCTTGTAGTAGAGGGGATGCCCCCACAAAACGGCAAATTCTGGGTGGCTCTACTCTCGTGGGACAAGGATGAGGACAAACCCAAAGTGGAATTCACCCCAGCTGATGAGTATGTGGGACTGACAGCCCAAATGTCTTTTGATAAAGTCTATGAAAACTTTGGCGAGAAAGTGACGATTGCCGGCATTGCGGCTGCGGGTGAGAGAAGGAACAGCAATTCAGGCATCGTTTTTGATGACCTGGCACACCGCGCCACTCGCTTTGCTGGTCGTGGTGGGCTTGGTGCAGTTATGGGCAGCAAGGGGCTCAAATATATTGTCATCAATCGTAAGGGTGCTCCCGGTAAGGAGATCAAGGACAAGGCACTCTTTAATGAGGGCAGGAAAAAGCTCACTGAATCCCTGCGCACGCATGACATCACCAAACCCAAAGGTGGTTTGAACACTCACGGCACCGCCGTCCTGATTAACGTTATGAATGAAGCTGGTGGGCTGCCCACGCGCAACTTCTCCAGTGGCCGTTTTGAGGGCGCTCCCAATATCGGTGGCGAGGCCATCTTTGATGGGAACCTAGAACGACTGGGCAAGGAGCTATATAACCATGCTTGCAGTCCTGGCTGTATCATCCAATGCTCTAACACCTGGCACAAGGAAGATGGTACTGAGCACGTTTCCTGTGTCGAATATGAGTCGAGCTGGGCGCTGGGTGCCAATTGCGGCATAGATGATCTGGATGATATTGCCGAATTGATCCGCTTGTGCAACGAGTATGGGTTCGACACCATTGAGACTGGCACCACTCTGGCAGTCGCCATGGAAGCTGGATTAGCCGAATTTGGCGATAGCAAGAAGGCCATCGAGCTGCTGCACGAGATGGGCAAGGGAACACCTTTGGGCCGCATTCTAGGTGCGGGCACGAATTACGCCGCACAAGTCTTGGGTGTCGTTCGTAGCCCAACGGTAAAGGGTCAGAGCATGCCGGCCTACGAGCCCCGCGCAATAAAGGGCATCGGCATCACATTTGCCACCAGCCCTATGGGCGCTGACCACACTGCTGGCTACACCATCGCACCAGAGATCCTGGGCGTCAGTGATACAGTCGATCCTTTAAGTCCGGAGGGTAAAGCTGATTTGAGTCGCGCTTTCCAGGCTACAACAGCATTCATCGATTCCTCCGGTCATTGCCTTTTCATCGCCTTTGCAATCCTGGATATTGAGAGGGGTTTCCAGGGCATGATAGATGAAGTGAATGGGGTATTGGGTACAAACTTCACTGCGGATGACATCTTGGAAATGGGCAAAGAGATCCTGCGCACTGAACGTGCCTTCAACGAAGCTGCAGGCTTCACTAAAGCTCATGACCGCCTGCCAGAATTCATGAAGTACGAGAAACTCCCGCCCCATGACCACGTATTCGATGTGCCGGACGAGGCGCTTGATGCTGTTTTTGGTGAACTCTAAGAACCTCTAGAGCAAGGGGCAGATCAAAGACCTGCCCCTAAAATCTTGAAAGAGAAATTAATTTCGAAAGCAGTTCTGGGCAAAGAAAATAACCTCATATTGCCGGAGGGATTCCTGCGCCGAAATCATCTCCTGGAAGATCAGGAATGGTGGATCAACCAACGAGACGGTTCGGTCATTCTTCTGCCACGTGTGCCCGATCTGCGTAAACTGTATATTGAACCTACAACCCTCTGCAATCTCAAATGCCACACCTGCATCCGGAATATATGGAAAAACAAAGGGGGTCACATGGGGATGGAGACCTTTCATACTTTGATGGAGCAAATTGGAGAATTCCCTCAGCTGGATCGGGTTGTTTTTGTTGGCTTTGGCGAGCCTTTTATGCACCCGCATATATTGGAGATGATCGGTTTGGTACATCAGCGAAATCTGGATGTTACGATAATCTCCAATGGACAGTTGCTGGACAATTCTATTTTGCGAGAAATTGTGCAGTTAGGAGTAGATCGTCTGGTTGTTTCCCTGGATGGGGTCACGCCTGAAACTTATGCTGGTGTGCGGGGAGCCTCATTAGCAAAGGTTTTGGACAATATCCGCAGTCTCAATGAGATAAAATCCGAACTGGGTTCTCTTTTTCCGGCGCTAGGCATTGCGTTTGTGGCGTTAGAAAGTAACATCA
>JBARZW010000063.1:0-4652 GCA_049650305.1 Promineifilaceae bacterium (SeqCode) | reverse complement strand
CCTTCTCCGCCTTGTGGCGAGCGACGTTTATCATTTCAGGCGACGGGTCGATGCCGCCTACATTTCCAGTGGGGCCGGTTCTTGTCTTTGCCAGCAGCGTCAGATTTCCAGTGCCACAACCGACATCCAGAACGCGTTCGCCGGGTTGTATTTGAGCTAGATCAAGGGCTGAATTTCTCAGGGTTTTTTCGGTTCCTAGGGCCAATATGTTCACGGCATAATCATAGAATCTTGCCCAGTGGATAGTTTTACCCTTTGTGGAAACACTATTAACATGATGAGGTCCTGAAGCAGTGTTATGATGAGGCATCGAGTTTCTCCTCTAGATCTGATAGGCTGGGGAATTCTTGCCAATGGTAAGGTCCCTGGCACTCCTGAGAGCATTATTTAGCATCTAAACGAAAGGCTCCGAATATGTTCTGGGGATTCCAGGCCTGAATCGCTGCGCATACAATCAATTGTTTTGGATCGCCCGTGGGACAGCTTCGTGATGGTCTGTCAATTGGTGATAGGTATAGGTCTGCATTTCCCAAGGGTCAACATGGACAGCGATTTCTGAGAGTTTGGGGATGGAATGGAACAGTGCATGCCGCATCTGTTCTGCTATCTCGTGTCCTTCCACGACAGAGAGATTTGGCGTTACGGCGATGGCGATGTCGGCCTGGATCCGGTGACCGACCCAGCGCAACCGGATACGGCGGAGCTCCTTGACACCTTCTTGCTGATGCACGGCCGATTCGGCTGCTGCTAAAAGCTCTGGTTCGATAGCATCCATGAGCCGATACCACATTCTCTTAAGGGCATCACGGCCGACAAGAAGAACCGCAATCCCAATTGTGAAACCGATTATGGGATCAGCGGCCGGGAATCCCAGCCAAGAACCCGCAGCGGCAAGCAATACGGCCAATGAGGTTAATCCGTCTGCGCGCGCATGGAGACCATCCGTTACCAGGGCCGCAGATCCGATTTGCCGGCCGACACGGATCTGGTAGAAGGCGACTAGTTCGTTACCGGCGAACCCGATAATTGCTGCTGCCGCAACCCAACCCATGTTGGTCATGGGCTGGGGATTCAGTAGTTTCTGGAACGACTCCCAAAAGATAATCCCAGCGCTGACAACTATCGAAATGACGATAACGATCCCGGCGATGTCTTCAGCTTTGCCGAAACCGTAATTGTATCGACGGGTCGCTATCCTTCTTGCCAGGTAGAAGGCAATGAGCAGCGGGATTGAATTTAAACCATCGCCAACATTGTGAAAAGTATCAGCCAGCAGGGCAACGCTACCGCTCAATAGAACTATGATGATCTGTATTAGGGCGGTAATTAATAATGAGGCTAGCGCCAGCCAGATCGTTCGGTTACCCAGTTTGTTGTCCAAGAAGGCTTGCTCTGAAGCAAGCTCTTGATGGTCGTGGCTATGGGGTTGAATATGAAGACGGCTGCCTGTCATGCTACCGCTGTTCCTGAAAACGCACGTCGTATGATGCCCCTTGTGACAATTCTTTACAATCTTGGTTTTTTACGTACAATATATTCAATAATGAACAATATGTTCAGCATTAGTATAAAGTTCGAAACTGCGGCCGTCAATAAACAAACACCGTAATATTGTGCCGTAGTGAACATTTTCACGAAACTGTTCGGGAATCAGGAAGAACGATGGCCATGAGTCAAACAGACCGGCGAGTCAAGCGAACCCGCCTCCGCCTTCAGGAAGCAATAGTCGCGCTCATATTGGAAAGACCCTTTTATAAAATCACCGTACAACACATATTGGATCGAGCAGATGTTGGCCGATCAACATTTTATATGCATTTTCCTGATAAGGAGGCGCTGTTGGTCAGCACCTTCGATGACCTGGCTGCTGATCTCGATCATCACATCGGAGGATCTAATGGCTCCCATCATCCTTTGCATGCTAAGGCCTTTTTCTTGCATGCACAGGAGCACCGCGATTTTTATCAAGCCATGATTGAAGGTGGGGGTATGGAAATCGTCCTTGAAACCGGCCGGCGCCACATTGAGGACGGCATCCAGTCCCATTTAGGCCAGATGGGGGTGAAGGAAGAATCTTTGGGGGTGCCACTGCCCGCGTTAATTAATTTCTTGACCGGGGCTTTGCTTTCCTTGCTGACCTGGTGGCTGGCAGAGGATATGCCTTACACACCAACTCGGATGGCGGAAATTTACGAGCAACTTGTCATGCCTGGATTTCAGAGCTTGATATCTTAAAGCACAAAGGGAATAACCGTGAAAAAGAAGCAGCTTCTTATCGTTCGGCCCTCACCTTTATTCTTACCGGCTGTGGCTGGCCAGCTACATCACCAACTCCTACCCCGACCCCATCCCCAACTCTCTCGCCAATCCAATCTCCTCTCGATGAAAAGATTCAAAGAATTGAGAATAGGTTGCGCCCCGTTACCGCTGAAGTCTAAATGGAATGGGCCAGAGGCTATGGTGTTTTAAAAGCCGGAGGAGACGAACCAGTCATCACAGAGACCCTCTTCCATGCTGGCTCCATCGCCAAGCCTGTCTCGACCGCATCAGACCGGCATAGGAAGCGTCGGCCATCCGCCATCCATCTTTCGTCCGTCGTCCGTCCTTCGTCCTTCGTCCGTAATTATGCGGTATACTTGGTGTTAGAACGGATTTTACGGCGGCCGATCGCCCTAAACAAACCCCTTGCACGTAGGACGGCCGGCTGAAGCAGCATAAACTAAGGAGGGATCAATCACATGACGAACGAGTCTGACAAGAATGCTCGCGCAGAAGAAGTGTGGCGAACTTATATGATGGAAGGACGTCTTCCGACTTATGCCAATCCAGTTTGGTTTGAATCGAAGTACCTCCGTCCACTTATAAGATTGCTGCCCACCGATCCCCGCTGCAAGTTTTGTTACTATCCCTTTCACGGCCTGGGGGGCGCAATTTCCCGATCGCTTCTCGGGCTTGCTCCATCCAAACTAAATCCTCAACTATGCAACGTGTGTGAGAATCTTGCCGGTCGCTATCCAGGAGGTGTGGAAATTGAGGTCTCCATCCTCTTTGCAGATGTTCGCGGCTCGACGTCCATAGCCGAACATATGAGCCCGACCGACTTCGGCCGGCTAATCGATCGCTTCTATAAAGCAACCACCAAGGTCCTGTACAGAAAGAACGCCATGGTAGAGAAACTGATTGGCGACGAAGTGACCGGGTTTTTCACCCCCGGTTTCGCGGGAGAGCAACACGCCCGAGCAGCGGTTGAGGCCGGGCAAGACATCCTGCGGGCCACGGGTCATGAAGATCCCCATGGACCGTGGATCCCAGTCGGCGTCGGCGTGCATACAGGAAGGACGTTCGTGGGAGCGGTGAGTGCCGAAGGCGGTTCGGCCGATATAACCGTGTTGGGTGACACCCCGAATACCGGAGCCCGCATCGCCTCCCAGGCGGGAACCGGAGAGGTCCTGATGAGCGAGGCTGCTCGTAAGGCGGCCGGTTTGAAGACCGAAGGAATGGAGAGCCGCCTTCTAACCTTGAAGGGTCGCGAACAACCGGTAGAGGCCTGGGTGAAAACGGTTGCACCCATGGATAGGGCCGCCTGACTCGCCAGACTGGAATTAGCAACCGCTAATCACTCCGGCCGTGCGCACCATGGCTCTCGTCGACTGGGAGTAGTTTGCCGGGTGAGATAAGGTAAAGGAGGCGGATCGGTTAGGAATTAATAAGCATGGTCGGGGAGCTGCAGGACGATGCCGTCACAGTTGGCATGTTTCCCCAGTGTCAGAGCGGTTGCACCGCTTTCCAACAAGTGGTGCGCCATCGCCTGTGGATGGCGCCAGGGCTAGCGGCGCCTGTGTTTAGCGCAGCGAGAATTTCTGAATGGTGTTGGCGGTCTGATCGCTGACGTAGATGTTGCCCTGACCGTCCAGGGCGATGGCCACCGGGGCCAGGAATTCGCCGTCATCGCCGCCTTTGTTACCCCAAACTGCTAAAAGCTCGCCCTCGCTATTGAACACCTCCACCCGGCCCAAGGAATAATCGGTCACATAGACCCGGCCATTCTCGTCCACGGCCAGACCCTCGGGCTTGCCCTGAATGCCCAAATCGGACCCGGTTTCCCAGGAGGCCAGGAACTCTCCCTCGGCCTCGAATTTCTGGACCCATTTGTTGGTGTAATCGGCCACGTAGATATGGCCCTGCCCGTCCAGGGCGATGCCTGTGGCGTGTTCGAATTGGCCCTCGTCGCGGCCGGCTTCCCAAAAATTGCTTGAGAAATTTCCGTCGTTATCGAATTTCTGAACCAGCGGGTTGGCATCGTCGGTCACATAGACGTTGCCCTGGGCATCCACGGCAATGCCGATGACCCGGATGAATTGCCCGTTGTCCTTGCCTTCCTCGCCCCATTGGGTCAGGTAGTCGCCCTGATCGTCAAACTTCTGGACACGTTGGTTGCCGTTATCCACCACGAAGACGTTGCCTTCCCCATCGACGGCCAGGCCGCCAAAGCCCAGGGAATTGAATTCTCCTTCGCCGCTCCCTTGCCTATCCCAGGCAGCCAGCAGTTGCCCCTCGCCGTCGAATTTCAGCACCCGGCTGTTGCCGGCGTCGTTCACATAGAGAACCCCCCGGGGTCGACCTCCAGGCCATTCGGCGCTTTCATTGGGTCC
>JBARZW010000062.1:0-3536 GCA_049650305.1 Promineifilaceae bacterium (SeqCode) | reverse complement strand
GGACTTACATCCAGGCCAGATTGAATGTCGCCATATAGCCCAGTCGTCCAGATGTAATAGCGCTGCGTCTCATAAGCCCAATTATCCCAGGTGCTGCCGGCGGCGACATGACCGCCGTTGTAGCCGGCATAGGAACGGCCGATGTCACCGCCCGTTTGTGAAAGCCTGTCTACGAAGTAATTGATGCCCCGCCGGGCATTCGTGTCGGGATCAAGGCTATCCTCTCCAGCGATGAAATGGAAGGGCATCACCTGGAATAAACCCTGGGCGCCGGCAATGGAAACCGCCTGGGGATCGCCGCAAGATTCAACTTGCATAATTATGGCCACAAGATCGGGATCCAGGTCATATTCCTTCGCCCAACCCAAGATATCCTGTTCCCAATACCTGACCTCGTCGGTGAATACCGGTGATAAGCTTCCAAGGTTGGTCGTTGGCGAGGTAGCGCCTTCAAGGACGCTGTCCTGCCCAGTTAGAACGATGGACTCGAGAATCTGATCGTCTCCAACCGCTTGTGCGTCTGCAGCGCCCGCTTCGCTATCTGGCTGGACAGCCAGCAGCAGGAAGAGGACGGATAGTGCGGCAGCAAGCATCAGAAACATCCTCTGGTTGATGTTCACAATCGTCTTCTCTTCCGGCTTGCCATCACCGGTGACAATTGCCCGGCTACCGTAAGCTTCTCGAGCGTAGCTGCGCCCTCGGTGCTTGTTGCTTTTCAATATCGTCATCGTAATCTCCTATCACCGCGTGCCCTGGCCCCGGCCCCGAGCTTGTACACTTTGGGCAGCCGGACGGCCGTTGTACGATGAGATGGGTCTCGAAGGCCGTCGAATCTTCCCCTTGATTTGGGACTCGGCCGGCGATGCGGCCAGATCAACCGCTTGTGGGGTGAGAGTCGGGATCGCCCCACCTTGAACTCCTGAGTAGACTGGAGCGCGTTTGGGCATCGAATTCCTACCGTTGGCTGATTCCGGACGAGATCGATTATCTCGTCCGTGCCCGTAGAGGAGTCTTTCTCCTGTCACGGAAAGCGCTCCGATAAACAGGATCCTGGTCAGCCAGACTAAGGCGGCCACGAAAACGGGAACGAATCGCAAAATCTCCTCGCGGCTCAATATCTCGTTGCCCAGCTGGCTGCCCAACAGAGTCAACGAGACGGCCCACCAGGTCATGACCGCATTCATTGTCGCCCCCAGGAACCAGGCGCCCATTAGGTACCAGACCTCTTTCGGCTCATCCGATCCGCGCTCTGGTGTAAATAGCTTGGCCAGACCGGCAAAGTCGATGGCGCAGAAGGCGATGGCCAGAATGACCGCCCAGGTTAGATTCAGAAATCGAACATCGCCGAGCAAGCTCTCAAGGGCGAACCTCGTCGTATCGAAGTTGAATAACTCAAAGGCGAGCAGGGCGAAAACCAAGATGAGACCGATTACCAGGTTTCTGGGAATCCTTCTTCCGGAACTCACGAAGGGGCGTGTGTTTTCCGAATTACTGATCGCGGACTCGGATATTGAAGCGCTTCTCAATGCCTGGATTCTCATGATAAATCCTCCTTGGAGTAGGTAATGTCGGGCGCCAGTCAGTCTGCACAACAGGCTGTCTAGACGCAACTGCACTGAAAATGAGGTGCTTAGATGGAATCTTTGATGGTCCGGCTTATTAGAATTGACCGGCATCAGAACGAATGTTCTACTTACCATAATAGCACGCATGTTCTAATATGTCAAGTAAATCTTTCATCCGAATTTTATACTCTGCTGAACGGTGTTTGTTGATCCCCAGGGATAAGTACCGGACCGGCACGTGGGAACCTAAATTGGCTGAAAGACGTCCTTAAAAAAGATAGAGTGCTCGTCGCTCGAACGCCAAAAGGGGTAAAGGACATGAGAAAATATGAAGGGGTCGAAATCATAATTCTGACGATATTTGTTATCACCACAGCGGGTTGTGGAGCAATGTCAACGTCGGAGATGGATATCACTGACGGAAAGGCCGTGAACACGATGGCCTATGCCGCCGCCGAGCCTGCTGAAATGGCCCGGGAAGGCCAACCTCCCGTGGATATGTTCTTTGAAGATTACGGAACCAATCCCTTCATAGACACCGAAGACGATAACCTATCCACCTTTGCCATTGATGTCGACACCGGTTCCTACACCATTATGCGCCGCTACGTCCAGGATGCTCTTCTTCCACCCGGTGAGTCGGTCCGGGTCGAGGAGTATGTCAATTATTTTGATTACGGCTACGATGCGCCAGAAGACAAGGCGTTTGCCCTTCATATCGAGGGCGCCCCTGCTCCGTATGGAGAAAATGATCGATACCACCTGGTGCGCGTTGGCCTTCAAGGGTATGAAGTGCCTGAGGAACTCAGGCCAGATGCCACCTTAATCTTCGTCATTGACGTTTCGGGTTCGATGGATATGGAGAACAGGCTTGGACTCGTCAAGGAATCGCTCCACCTGCTCCTGGATTCGCTGCGACCAACCGACAGGGTGGGCATTGTGATCTACGGTTCGACGGCCGAGGTCAAACTGAAGCCGACCTACGTGGACGCCAAGTCAACTATCGAAAGAGCGATCGACGACCTGCAGCCAGAGGGGAGCACCAACGCGGCCGAAGGTATCATGATGGCCTACCAGCTGGTCGAGGATTTCGTCGAGGAAGGTCACATCAGCAGGTTGATCCTTTGTTCCGATGGCGTGGCCAACGTGGGCCAGAACACGGCCGAAGCCATACTGGGTTATGCCCAAGAGGGCATCTCCTTGAGCACCTTCGGCTTTGGACTGGGGAATTACAACGACGTACTCATGGAGCAGCTGGCCGATCAAGGTGATGGCAGCTACGCCTATGTCGATACGATCCGTGAAGCGGAGCGATTGTTCGTTACAAATCTGAACGGCACATTGATGACCATCGCCGAGGAGGCCAAGATCCAGGTGGAGTTCAATCCCGAGGTCGTGGAACGCTACAGGCTGCTCGGCTACGAGAACAGGGACATCGCCGACGAGGATTTCCGCGATGACAAGGTGGACGCAGGCGAAGTGGGGGCGGGACATAGTGTCACCGCCCTGTACGAAGTCAAGTTCCGCGAGGACGCTCCCGCAAATGAGGCCGCCATGACCGCTAGGGTGCGTTACACAGACCCGGATTCAGGGGAAGCGATGGAGATAGAGAGAACAGCCAGCCTGGCGGACTTCCACGAGACATTCGAGGAGGGATCGTTGCCCTACCAGCTGGCAGCGGTGGTGGCCGAATACGCCGAGATCCTTGGCGAGAGCTTCTGGGTCGGGGAAAATGGCCTGAACGCGCTGGTTCCAGATGCAAGACGGATCGCCGAATACTTACCCGGCGATGAAGACGTCCAGGAATTCGTGGACCTCGTGATCCAGGCGGCCGAAATGGCTGATAGCGAAGCGTAGGGAACTGGTTCAAACAATCACATCGCCACTGTTCGTTCCAGGTCACGATGCAGAATTGTTGCTACCCAGGGCGCATTGGCTCCGTGATCTGAGATACAATACCAACTATGTTCA
>JBARZW010000061.1:0-17665 GCA_049650305.1 Promineifilaceae bacterium (SeqCode) | reverse complement strand
AGAATACCTATGATCGTCAAAGAAGGACTATGCTTATTCTCTGATATGGGAAATGGATGAAAACTTGGGGACGAACTACGACGAACTCGCCCAGTACTACGATCTGATCCATGCTGAGCTTACAGCCGACATCGAGTTCATCCTGTCGTTGGCATCTGGTAAGCAAAGGATAATCTTAGAACTTGGCTGTGGAACCGGTCGTCTCGTCCTTCCGTTAGCCCGAGCAGGGCACAGAGTATTTGGACTCGATTCCTCGCTGGAGATGCTTGCCCTGGCTAAGGTGAAACTGGATCGTGAGCCCGCAGACATACAGTCGCGTGTTGCGTGGATTGAAGGCGATATGACCAGCTATCATATCGGCCGGCTTTTCGGTCTTGTTACCATCTCCCACAATACACTTCACGAACTCACTTCAGATACGGTCAGGAAGGTCTTCAGTCGAATAAAAAAACATCTACGACCGGATGGCTTGATTTTCATCGATCTGGGTAATCCATTCAACGCACTTCAGCAGCATGATGACGATTTCGTCTGGGTTGAAGACAAGAGCTTCCAGGATCCCGAATCCGGTTTCCTAGTGCACCAGAGGTCATCTGTATCGTTTGATTTGCCTAGACAGAAATTGCACGTTAAGAAGGTACTCGTATCGCAAGAGGGCGAAGCACCACCAAGCAAGCGATATACAGACGAGATCGACTTCTACATGATGTACCCACACGAGCTCGACCTCCTGCTGGAGTCGGCTGGTTTGCAGCTAGATCAATTATATGGAGGTTATGCTTGGGAACCTTTCAGCGATGATAGCGACCGGATGATAGCCATCGCGCGCCACCGAATGCATTGATTTGCCTAGAACTTGATTGAACTCTCAGGAACAGGGCTGGCATCAGCCAGTCGCAGATATATAAACGTCATTGGAGCGTAATAGGCGATCCACAACGATACCAGCAGGTAACGCACGATCGTCAGTACAATATCAAGCCACTCCGGTTCATCTGGTAGAACAGCGCTTAAACCTGCCCACAAGAGAATGGTCACGGAAATCCCAACCAGGTATCTGAGAGCCCGCTTCCACACCGGACCATCCACCAAAAAGCGAACACGACTTCCCTCGAGCAGAAATCCTACGCTTAAGCCGATCAAACCTCCAAAGGCCCGGGCAACATTGCTTCTGGCTATTCGCTCAGCAATATCGATCCTGGTCTCCCACAGAACGCCGTAATTCGGTTCACCGAGGGTGAAGAGCACGGCGAGATAAATGGCCCCTAGTGTGAAAGGAATAGCAATGGCGATGAGCAGCCTTTGACCGAGTATCCGATTGGTGAACGATGCCGACGCGAAACGCGTCCATAGATAAAATGCGACGAGGATAATCACACCGACCAGAACTCCGGCCAGGATATCTTCAATATCATGAACGCCCAAGTAGAGCCGACTCAAGCAAGTGAGGAAAACCAAAGTCAGGGCAACTACCCATATCCATCTCTTCTTGAACCAGGCTGCCAAGTATAGATAAAGGACTGTTGCTGTTTGCGCATGACCACTGGGAACCCCATAAGTCTTCTCGTCGTCCAATCCAATTCCTTCTTCGGTCCAATAGGGTCGTGGATCACGAAACGCGGCCTTTAGAATCTCGTTGATCATATTTGAGAAGGTAACAAGATAGGCCAGTGACCGGCCTAAACGCTTCTCGAGGCTCCAATAAATGAGAGGAATGATCGCCAGATAGACTTCGAATCGGACGAAGGAACTTACTGTTTCAAATAGCGGATCTAACTGGGAATAGTTCTCCTGAAGCCATTTTGTGACTTCCAGACTAAACTCGCCAAATGGTTCCATTCAAAAGCCTCCGCAGGATTATACCGATCATTATGATGGTTTTGAGGCGATGATTCGGAGGAGATGCCAAGTATGTATTCCACACTTGTCTATCCATAATGCTTCGTTGATTTTACGTCCGCAACCTTTTTCTTCCAAACAGCGTTGCGCACCTGCTCCTGCTGACTATAATCCTGAGGGATAACCAGTCGACAACAGATGTTGGCTGCACAATGCGACGGAGGATTTTTGAATGACCCCTAGAATATTGGTGATTGAAGATGAGGAACGCATCCGCCAGTTCCTAAAACGTGGATTGACCTATGAGAACTATGTCGTAGATACCGCCATCGACGGAAAAGATGGCTTAGAGAAGGCAAGGGATACCCCACCGGATCTAGTCTTACTAGACATAATGTTACCTGGAATGGACGGATTTGAAGTTTGCCGCCGGTTACGGGCCGCAAGCGATGTTCCGATTTTGATGTTGACAGCTAAGGAAGCGATCGAGGACCGGGTGGCAGGCCTCGACGCCGGCGCTGATGATTATCTTGTTAAACCGTTCTCCTTCGATGAGTTGCTGGCCAGGGTACGAGCACTTCTGCGAAGAGCTCAGCCGTCCCAACCACAAGTTTTCCGATTTTCTGACCTTGAGTTGGACACGGGCACTCGACAGGGACGACGCGGCGGAGAAACTTTCGATCTTACAGCCAAGGAATACGAGTTACTCGAGTTATTTATGCGTAATCCTCGCCAAGTTTTGACGCGAGATGTTATCTTTGACCGTGTATGGGGCTATGACTTCGGAGGGGGTAGCAACATTATCGAGGTCTATGTTAGATACTTACGTCAAAAAACTGAGGGCGAAGACCTTCCTCGCCTCATTCATACAGTCAGGGGCGTAGGCTACGTTCTTCGCGAATCAGAGGCTTAGACTCGCGGAAGGACATCCATAAATCTCAAGAGGTGACCTTAATCTGTGGTTAATCTGGAGATGGTACAATCGCTTGGATTATATTTGGACGAAGCGAAGATAGTGATTAACTAACGCCGTACCTACTTGTCAATAAAACTCCGGCTTACTCTCCTATATACACTCATCCTGATCCTGGTCCTTGTACTCTTTGGCTGGTCAGTTTACCTTATCTCAAGGGCCGCTTTGGTAGATGACGTCGATCGCGGATTAGCAAATATTGCCCTTAAGCTGAGGGAAGAGACCAAGGCCTTCGTTCTAGGTGATGTGGCTGTCTTGGAGCTCCCCGAGGAAGAGCTCGACGTATTTCAATCGGCAACAAACTTCTTCGTGATCCTTAACACGAGGGGGGAGATCCTCGCCCGATCGCAAAACCTTGCGGATTACGAAATTCTCCTTGATCCAGGAGGCATGAAGGCCGAGGATTATTACCGGACCGTATATCATGAAGGGCGCCCCCTCAGAGTTCTCACCGAGCCATTGAGCGTGGAGCGCGATGGCGTCAGAACGCTTGTTGGTCACCTTCAAGTAGCGCGGCTGATGGAAAACGAGTCCGTATTAGCACAGCTGAGGTTGATCCTGCTTCTGACCGGTCTCGCGGCGGTGTCGCTATCGCTCTTTCTCGGTGCCTGGCTTACTCACCGGCTCCTCAAGCCCTTGGATGACATCGCAGCGGTGGCCATTCAGATCACACGGGCGGATGACCTAAGTCGTCGCCTTCCCGACACAGGGAGAAGAGATGAGATCGGCAGCCTTACGATGGTGTTGAATCAAACGTTGGAACGCCTGGAGCGCTTGTTTCACGCCCGGCAACGGTTCTTGGCCGATGCGTCTCATGAGTTACGTACGCCGCTCACCACCATTCGTGGAAACATGGGTCTGATGCGTAGAATGGGAACGGCCGAACCTGAAATTCTCGATGATGTTCAGGATGAACTTGAGCGGATGACCCGCCTTGTCGACGATCTGTTACTGCTCGCGCGAGCAGATACAGGTGGCCTACCCCTTTCTCGTCAACCGGTTGAATTAGATGACATCTTCCTTGAGGTGTACAGACAAGTTCAAAACATTGAAAGTCCTGTACAGCTGACTATCAAGGAGGTGGACCAGGTATACGTTCTCGGCGATTCGGATAGGCTGAAGCAGTTGTTTCTTAATTTGGTAGACAATGCCATCAAATACACACCCGCTGGTGGTGAAGTCTTAATGAGCCTGTCCAAAAAAGATGGGAATGCGTTGGTGGAGATCCGGGACAACGGTGTGGGAATTCCGGCCGAAGATCTTCCTCGAGTATTCGACCGATTTTACCGGGTTGACAAAGCGCGAACACGGAATCCGGGAGGCTCGGGCCTTGGCCTCTCAATAGCCAGATGGATTGCCGTAGCTCATGGGGGGAATATCCACGTTGAGAGCTCTGTTGGAGAGGGGAGTACTTTTATTGTCTCGCTCCCAATCTTGGCAGATCGTGAGCGGTTCAGCGGTCATTCAGAAATAGTCAGACCCGCAAAGGGAAAGGCATTAGAGCCAAGCCATTAATCTGCGCAAGCCTGATTGAGGGCAGCTATTGCTTCCGACGAGATATCAGGTAGATCCCTAGTCCTATAAATGCCAGGGCGACGATGACTGTTCCGTTTAGCCAGCTCAACAGACCGAAGCTATCCATCAATAGATAGATTCCCATGAGAATCAGCAATCCGGCAGCGATAGCAGGGCCCTGAGGATGCCGTCTGACTCGTTTGACCCCTGAGCCGACATCATTTCCGAATTGATCTATATTATCTTGCACGATCTTAGATGGGGAAGCGTCGATAGTCGCTTCACTGGGCATGATCAACAGCAGCACCAGGTAGAGAAGTACACCTATACCGCTGGCCAGCGCAAGCAGGATAAATGCCAGACGGACGAATACTGAATCGACACCCAGGTAAGCCGCAATTCCACCACATACACCAACAAAAAACCTATCAGTTTCACTGCGCATCAGTCGAGCCTGTCGCATTTTGGAAACCTCCCTGAAAATTCGCTTACATTATTGAATAGTCTGGCCGGCATACCGGCAAATCTTTGTACTGATCAAGATGATCGGCATCCACTCTCTCCACATTCTATACGCACGATGGTGGAACGGGTTGCAGCTTGGTAATTCTGGCATTATGAGAGGCCTCTGAATGACTTATTCCCTTTTAGAGAGTACTATTTTCTTGTGCTATACTCATCCGTCGAAGACGGCTCAACGAGCCAATCCTGTCGATTTGGGTATTATCGAAAAGCATCACTGATTGCGAGTGTCTGTTCAGGGAAACTTGCGAACATAAGTGCGCCGTCATGGTCGAAAAAAAGAACGGAAACTTTCGTCGAAATCATATGGCAATTTTACGTAGAAGAATCCGGCGGTACCTTTGTCGAATCTAGAAAGAAAACAACTAATCGCCCGACTCATTCGCTGGCCACCGGTGCGCGTACTGATAGGTCTGGCGGTACGGATCTTAGTTCCAAGACAACGAGTCGGAGTAGCATTGGTTGGGTTTGATGGAGAGGGCAGGATTCTGATGTTGAATCATGTCTATCACCCGACAGTTAGGTGGGGAATTCCAGGAGGGTGGTTGAATCGTGGCGAAGCGCCTGCTGCATGTGCTCTTCGTGAGTTGGAAGAAGAGACGGGCCTATCTGCCGTTTTAGGGCCGATCGTATATGTATCAAGGGAAAACATCCCTCCACATGTTGGAATCGCCTATTCTGCGACGATACTGCCGGGAGAGATTACACTGAACTCAGAGATTCTAGCTGCGGAATGGCATTATCCTGACGCCTTGCCAGGACCGATGCTCCCTTTCGTGAGAGAATCGATTTCAGCCGCTATTTCGTATCCGGTTCAGGATGATGGTTACAAGAGAGAATTGGATGAATAGGAGAAGCTCTCCCGGATTGGGACAATGGTTAGTTGTAGCCCTTATGGTGGCTTTAGTTATCTTCGTTCTATTCAAGCTTTACCAATATGGCAGTTTCCGAAGGTTTTTTCCGGCGGGACTTGAGATTGGTAGCGTTGATGTAGGTGGACTAACGCGAGACGAAGCGGCGGATAGACTCAGTCAGAGATATTTGTCAGCTCCGGTTATCGTCAACCATGGGGACGAAGTTATCGAGGTGAGTCCAACCGACGTAGAGTTTGTGCTCGATTTAGAGACGATGCTTGGACAGGCTGACTACCAGAGGCAACAACAAGATTTTTGGTCGGGATTTTGGGGATTTTTATGGAATCGACCCATAGAAGTGGAGCAAATCGAACTCCGGGCGACACACAATCCAGAGACATTGCGAGAAGTGCTGGAGACGCTATCAACGCACTTCGACAAACCCGCACTACCTCCGCAACCAGTCCCAACTACCCTCTCATTTCAATATGGTGAGCCAGGCATATCAACCGACATAGAGGCCAGCCTAACTGACGTTCAGGCCGCTTTCTATCGAGCCGTTGACCGAAAGGCTCGATTGGCACTAGAGCCTACCGATCCAACGAGACCTGATATCAACCTTCTTGCCCGTCTGATCGTCAACCATCTTGAAGATTTTGACGGCGTTGCAAGTGTATTTATTATGGATTTGACATCTGGGGAGGAGGTTACTGTCAACCCTGACATCGCCATGTCAGGTATGAGCATAGTTAAGGTTCCAATCGTATTGGAGACTTATCGAGCTCTTGAAGACGGTTTATCTTTGGAGCAAGCGAAACTAATTTCAGAGACCCTAGTCATCCAGTCGGGTAACTTTAGCGCCAACTTATTGCTCGACGTGATCGCCGGCGAAGACAACGCTTTCCTTGGGGCGGATATCCTAACAGAATCCATGCAAAAACTAGGACTTGAGAACACTTTCATCGCGGTTCCCTACGAGGAACGCCCCAGGCCGGGCAGATCCACATATGAAACCCGAGCCAACTCTGCGGAAGGTTTGCTGACTCAGCCAGATCCTGCGATGCAGACTACTGCCGAGGAAATGGGTACATTATTGGCAATGATATATCGCTGCGCCCAAAATGATGGGGGTGCGCTAGTCGCCGCTTACGATGGTCAGGTTTCTCAAGAGGAGTGCCAAGAGTTCATTGACTACATGGGTTTAAATCACATTGGAAGCCTAATCGAGGAAGGTGTTCCAGAAGGTGTATCGGTCGCCCATAAACACGGCTGGATAAGTGATACGCATGGCGATGCCGGAATCGTGTTCTCGCCGGGTGGTGATTATGTCATAGTTGCCTTCATGTTTAAGCCCGACTGGTTGGAGTGGGAGATAAGCTCACCATTATTGGCTGACATATCGCGAGCTACCTACAATTTCTTTAATTTCGACGATCCATATCTATTCGGACCAGGGAGCTCCTAAATCGCCTTATTTGAGCTTAAATACGCCATTGATAGAAAGCCTGTTGCTGTTCTAGCGGGAAGTTGAAACCATCCATTATGATCAGGGTGATTCGCAAATGGCTGATAATCCTCCTTGTACTCATTGGAGTTGGATTTCTACTGGTCCGGGGAGTTCAGTACCGTCTAACTCGACACCTTTTTCCCGAAGGTACGATGATCGCCGGGATTGATGTTTCCGGTATGCAGGAGGACGAGGCCGCAACATTACTGTCTGAGAGATATGGGAGCCCCGTTTTCGCTTATCACGAGGTTGAACATGTCGAGTTAAGCCCGAACGATCTCGGTTTCGTGCTTGAGACTGAGGTGATGCTTGCCCAAGCTCACGATCAAGTTTCTGAAAGGAATGAGTGGCTGCGTTACGCTAGCTTCTTGATGCAGAGACCGCTGGAGCCCATCAGCGTGCCCTTGCAGGCGAGCCACGATGGCGAAGCGGTCTTTTCGCTGGTGCAGAGTATGTCCAGTTTACTAGACCAACCGGCTTCGCCAGCCCAGATATTCTCCGAAGGCGGCAATATCAGGGATGGTGAAGCTGGCTTCATAACCGACGTGGAAGCGAGCGTTCCGATTCTAGAAGATGCCCTCTATCGCCAAGAAAATCGGGTGGCGAGGCTTGTTGTTCTTCGTCAGGAGACCCCTGAAATCTCACTGGACCTCTTGGCAGATACTATTGAGGCGAAGCTTCAAAGTTTCAATGGCCTTGGTAGCGTGTTTATCATGGACTTACAGACAGGAGAGGAGATCGGGATAAATGCTGATTTGCCGATGTCCGGTCTTAGCATTCTAAAGATCGCGATTTTCGTCGAGGCATATAGGGCCCTCGAAGGTGAGCCAAACGCTGAACAACAAACGTTATTTTTAGACACGGCAACAAGATCCAGCAATTATGGAGCCAATCTGTTATTGCACTTGGTCGCAGGTGAAGATAACACATACAAAGGAACGGATATCCTAACAGAATCGATGCAGCGTCTCGGACTTGAGAACACCTTCATGGCCGTGCCCTATGACGCCACTCCTCCTGGATATCGCCGAACGACCTATGTTACTCCGGCTAATTCCAGAAGCGATCTTGAGATTGAAATCGACGAGACAATGCAATCCACGGCCGAGGAAATTGGCACCCTTCTTTCGATGATCTACCATTGCTCGAAAGGCGGTGGAGCTTTAATTGCCCTCTACCCTGGAAATATCACGCCGAACGAATGCCAGTCGATCATCGATCTAATGGTTTTGAACGAGGAGGGAAATCTGATTCGCTACGGCGTGCCTGATGGCGTACCTGTATCGCACAAACACGGCTGGGCACAAGGTACGCATGCTGATGCAGGCATCGTGTTATCACCTGGCGGTGATTTTGTTATTGTTGAGTACTTACACCAACCCGGAGGGTGGCTGGTTGCTGACGAGAGCTTTCCAATATTGAGGGAGATTGCCCGTTCAACCTACAACTACTTCAACATGGATAATCCATACCTACCAAGAGAGATTATCACGAGAAGCGAGATCGATCCGAACGATCCGTTCTCTGAGCTACCTGAGGGAGACTCGACGATCACTTCACCAGGGGAAGAGATCGACGAAGGGACTGACGACGCAACAGTTGGCAGCGACGAACCAACACAAGGTGGCGGCGCGTAGTCAGCCAAATCGGACATCTTTAGCTAGAGGAACTGAAATGGAATATAGACAACTTGGACGGTTAGGCATAAAGGTTTCTACCATTTGTCTTGGTACCATGCAATTCGGGTGGACGGCCGATGAGGAGACGTCACATTCCATCTTGGATCGCTCGCTCGAATTAGGCTGCAACTTCATAGATACAGCCGACGTCTACTCTTCTTGGGCCGCAGGAAACAGTGGTGGTGAGAGTGAGAGGATTATTGGGAGTTGGTTGGCGAAGAGAGCCGTCAAACGCGAGGAGATCATAATCGCCACCAAGGTTCGCGGTCAAATGGGTGAAGGCCCAAACAAAGAAGGACTTTCTCGCCACCACATACTCAACGCGGTACACGAGAGTCTTGCCAGGTTACAAACCGATTACATCGATCTCTACCAGGTTCATTGGCCGGATAAGGAAACCCCTCTCGAGGAGACTCTGGATACTTTGGATTACTTGACCCGCTCGGGCCAGGTTCGGTATATCGGCTGCTCTAATTATCCGGCCTGGCTGCTAACCAAAGCTTTATGGATAAGCGACATCAAAGGATTGGCCCGATTTGACACTCTCCAACCCCATTACAATTACATCTACCGGGCAGAATTTGAACGCGAACTGCAAGATCTGTGTCTTGACCAGCGAATCGGGGTAATTCCTTATAGCCCCTTGGCAGGGGGATTCCTTACGGGCCAATACAAACGCGAGGGCGAGCTGCCCAACTCCGCGAGAGTCGAGGGCGTTAAAAAGCGCTACTTCAACGATGTTAGTTTCGCCGCACTAGAGAGGATGGAGGAAATTGGCCAGTCCTATGAGGCGACGATTAGTCAGATGGCAATAGGTTGGATTTTGGCGAATCCGTCCGTTAGTTCCGCGATAATAGGGGCGAATTCGATCAGCCAACTGAATGAGACTGTCGCCGGCGCGGATCTTCAGATCACGGCTGAAGACAAGAAGACCATGGATGAATTGACTGCGTGGAAATGAACGTGCGGTTAGCGATCGATTTGCCTCAAGAAGAACATATCTCGGCAACAACCACACCTATGTTGTCTGTTCCCCCATATCGATTGGCTGCCTCGATCATATGGCTAACGGCAACTTCCAGATCATCGGACCTTAGTATATCTTCGATCTCCTGAGGATCTTGGACCATCTCCCAGACGCCATCGCTACAGAGAAATAACCGATCCCCATGATCCAGAGAACAAATCCAAGTGTCTACGTCAACGTCTAGTCGGCTGCCAAGGGCACGGGTGATCACATTTCTCTGGGGATGGTCGTAAATCTCCTCGACCTGAAGGTGCCCATCTCTGACCAACTGACCGACATAAGAGTGGTCTTCGGTAATCTGGGTCAGGCCTTCCTTCCCCAAGTAATAGGTCCTGCTGTCGCCAACATTTGCCACGACGGCCGAGTTACCGAGCACGATCGCACAAGTTACCGTGCATCCAAGATTTCCAGCTTCGGTCGGGTTGCTCTCTGCATATGTGTAAATAGCGCGGTTGGCTGCTTCAATCGCCAATATCAGCCGCGCCTCTAGCTGGGATATCTCCCGGTCTCCCTTATCCGGCGCAGGCACCGACGGCGCAATTATCGTTGCTCCTTCATCACCTTCATCCAGCAACCAAGCTAGATTCTCGCGAATCGTCTCAACGGCAAGCTGGCTGGCTACGTCCCCGGCCTGGTGTCCACCCATACCGTCCGCGACAATCAGGAGTCCAAAAGCGTCACCCAGATCATCAGGACGAACAAACGCCAGGACACTGTCCTGATTAATTGTTCGTAACATCCCTGGATGGGTTCCGGCAACGGCCTCGACTGAGAAATTCATTCCCAAAATAATTTAAAGACTCCAGAAACCTGTTTCGTTAGATTTTACTTGGTACGGCTATGCCAGACAATACATTGCCACCATTCGATCGGAATCAAATTCCCTTCAGGACGTGCAGTCGCGACATTGGCGTCAGCCTATGGGGCATTCTCTACCCATGCCTTAAACGTTCGAATAGCGTCTGGATCAGCAAGAAGCCAGCGGGCTAGTTCATCGTGGGTTAGACTCTGTCTCCACTGTCGATACATCTGCATCGGTAAATCTCGAAATAACAGAACCACAACAACTTGGGCGCCATCCTCAAGCCTCTGTCCATAGTAGGCGATAGTCAGAACACCCGGAAGAGACCCGTTTTTGTAGCCAACCGTTGAAAACAACTGCTGATTTGCCGCGTATATCATCGGCCATTCAATCGCTCTACGCACGAGGATGTTTACATAATCGCTTCCGATGTCGTTCTGAATGATCGTGGACATAAGTCGGGCGTAATCTCGCGCGCTAGCCTGTGGGTTCAAGTTGTCTGAGAAGGCGCGTTGCGTTGACACGGGCGCTCGCCAATATCCCTCGGCTCTACGAAATTCAGGATCATTCATGAAGCTTTCGGTCAGCCGCATAACTTCCTGACCGTAAAACTCCGGATCGTCAATAAACCCTTCGACCGCCTGGCGATCATTGCCATGACGGGTATGGTTGGAGATCGCCAGGAACTGACCGACAAAAGGGCAAGGTGCGGTATGGGACAGCATGTCCATTTTTTGCACGGTGTTCTCGATAATCTCCTGGCCAATCGACATCTGGAGATAATCGCTGGCGGCGTTTGAGCTATGACGCATCATCATCCAAGGAACCTGTTCCATTGGTATGGTTTGCTCGTCTGCTGAAATCAGGCCTTTTTCACCTAACTCGGCTATCGATGCCCGGTGAGCTCCGAGATCGGAGCCAGGGAGGTAAGCTCGCTCTATCTCTGAGATCGGGATCCAGGCCGAGGGATCCAAGGCTCCTATATCGACGGCTTCAGCGTAGGCGACGAGGTTAACGATCTTCGTCAACGAGGCGAGGGGCATTGGTGTGTCGGCGTTAAAATAGATTCCCTCGCCCTCGCGTCCGATCTCATAAGCCACCAATCCAACCGATTCCGGAGCCGAAAGAATGCGCTGCAACGCTGGTCGAGCGGCCGAGGGTGCACTGTCAAGATCCACATCTGTGGCTACTAGAGCAGAAGTAGGCCGCTCTTCGTTCTCGCCGAGGATAGGCAACAGAATGCCACAAGGGACAATTCCCGTATCTGCCGCTGATTCTGTTGGTGTGCTGATGATTGGCCGGCTTGTCGGCGCCGGCGACTCCGTGCTGATCGCTGTACTTTGGGGGGGATTAGCTACCGCCTCCGCCGTAGGAAATCCGGCAGCCGAGGTGACTTGGGGAGTCGGCATCGGATCAGGATCGGTCTCGCGGCTACAAGCGACTAGAGTTACCAGGGCTATCGCAAACAGAATGATCCGTCCAATATGACGTCCACCGGTGAGCCTTGGGATTAGTTGCATAGGATGGGCAAGGTACGAGTCGAACGGTCACTATCGACCAAAAATACCGCGGGTGGCCAACTGCGCGCGTTCTTCTTTCTCAGTGCGCCATCTTGCTTCTCGATAGCAGCGGACGATGACATCTCGAACCTCCTCAGGTGAATCTGTGACCATCAGCAGGTCAAGATCGGCCTCGGTGATCTTCTCCTGGGAAAGCATCGTTTCCTTGAGCCAATCCAGCAAACCCTTCCAGTAGTTCGAGTCGAACAAGAGGATGGGGAAGTTCTGTACTTTTCCCGTTTGAATCAAGGTGAGCGATTCGAATAACTCATCCATCGTGCCAAATCCGCCGGGAAAGATCACGAACCCTTGCGCGTACTTCACAAACATCGTCTTCCGAACAAAAAAGTAATGAAACTCTATTGGAAGGTCGACATATGGGTTTACTCCTTGCTCGAAGGGAAGTTCTATGTTCAACCCAATGGAGGGGGCACCGGCTCGTTGCGCTCCAAGGTTGCTAGCTTCCATAATGCCCGGACCACCACCCGTAATTACCGTAAAACCAGCTTCACCCAGCAAATGGGCAACATCAACCGCTGACTCGTATAGGGGATCGCCTGACTTGACCCGGGCAGAGCCGAATACCGTCACAGCCGGACCAATGCCTGCGAGTGAGTCGAAGCCTTCGGTAAATTCCCCCATAATCCTTAATACACGCCATGGATCCGAATCGGTGAATAAAGGCCTGTTACCACCATGAGTGGACAAATCTTCAATCGACGGAGGTGATGTAAATAGCTGCTCATCTTGAGTTGGTTTCTTAAGTCTTTCCGCGACGCTGGAAAGGCCTTCCAGGCGACTCGCGGGATTAGACTTCTGGGTGCTTTCGGTCATACTTTCTCTCCGATTTAATCCGAGTCGATCAAGTCCGTTTCATGACGACCAGGGTAATATCGTCGTATTGGGGTGTAGCGCCGGCGTGATCGGCGATCCCCTCTCTAATAGTCTTTATGATGGTGGCCACACTTCCCGATCTAACACTCTTGGCCGCCAAACAAAGCCGTTCGAGACCAAATTCGTCATAATCCTCATTCATAGCCTCGGTAACGCCGTCCGTGTAAAAGACAACGACGTCACCCGGTCGAAGTTGGACCTGTTCCTCGATGATTTCGACATCCTCCAAGATGCCTAAAGCTACGCCTTCTCCTCTTAACAAGACGGTCGATCCGTCAGATCGGATGAGAACTGGCGGGTTATGCCCGCCGCTGGCGTAGCTCAACGTCCTTTCAGCAGCATTCCAGACAGCATAGAAAGCCGTTACAAAGAGATCCGACGTTGTATCAGCATAGATTATCTGATTTGCTCGCATTAATGTCTCGGCCGGGTCTTTTCGATTGTAGGCGACGGTTCGCAAAATAGTCCGGCTGAGGGCCATGAACAGGGCCGCTGGCACGCCCTTGTCGGCCACGTCCGCGATCGCTATTCCCCATCGCTGATCAGAAAACTGGTAGTAATCGTAGAAATCGCCACTTACCTCTCGGGCCGCTTCCCAATATCCGGCGACTGTGCATCCTGGAACCACCGGATCGTCGTGCGGTATGAGGCTTGCCTGAATGGATCGGGCAACGTTCAGTTCCTGCTCCATCCGGTTTCTCTCGGCGGATTCCTTGTATAGCTGGTCGTTGGCGACCGCGATGGCCGCCTGCTGGGTTATTCCGGTAACGATATTCAATCTGCGCCCTGATAACAGCCGGTGGTCATTGGTTGGGCCGACTACGAGGGCGCCGACAAGCCGGCCCCGCGCGTATAGTGGGAAAATATCGGCCGTCTCAGATCCAAGAATCATATCCATCCAAGGAGGTAACCGGAACCTATAAGAAGATGAGTCAGGCCCGGCCCGGATCACATCTCTTTTTTCAACCAAGGGAAATTCGGAGAGATCAATCTCAAAACTCTCCAGAAGGCCTTGCCCCATCTCGGTGAGACCATGGCTTGGTCCCGTTCGATAGGCCTGTTCTTCCTCTTCCCAAATAAGAACAACCGATGACTTCACACCCACCAACATAGGCAACATGCGGACGATAGTATTCAGGATCTCGTCGAGATCCGTTAGTTGATTCACTGCCTCGGCGACCTGTAGAAGAGCTGTGTTTACCCAGGCTTCCTCCTGCTGAGCCAGGTATACCTGTATGCTATCGATGGCCATCGCTGTCTGATGGGCGATATTTCTCTGGAGCTCTTCGCGTCCAATCGACAGGTCGCCAGCTGAGCCTGGGTAACTTGTAGTTACCAATGCGCCTAATGCATGCCCCTTGGCTACCATTGGATAAATAGTGCTCCTGGGCTGCGCCCCTTCCGCTTGCTGGATTCTCTTTGACTTACCGCGCCAGGGAGGAGCAATGTACGTTTCCAGCTCTTCCATACCAATGTGGACGGCGTCAAGGGCTGTCCAGTCACCGATCTGCAGACTAACCGAGTCAAAAGATTCGGATTCTCCCTCACTCGCGTCGTACATAGCCGCGCCAAGATAGGCACTCAATTCCTCATCCCACAATAAAATTGCGCACTGTTCGACACCGACTAACATCGTGTAAAGACGAACTACACCTTTCGTCAGCGACTCTAGATCGGGGCTACGGCTGATGGCTTCCACAATCTGAAGTTGGGCCGTCGTGACCCAAGCCTGCTCCTTCTGCCGGGCGAATTGGCGCGCCTTGTATATGGCAATGGCAACTTGAGCGGCAAGAGCCTCAAGAACAAATCTATCCTGGCTAGCGAAGGCCCCGGTCCGCTGACTTTGTACGTCTAAAACTCCGAGGAGTTCCTGGTCAACCACTAGTGGTATAGCTATTTCAGAATGGGTCCTCTCAGAATAAACATCGGCCAGAAAGCGATCATCTGTCTCAGTGTTGTTAGACAAGATCGTTTCGCGCTGGTGGGCAGACGTGCCAACAATCCCCTCACCGTAGATAATGGCCAAAGAGCCTGGCTCCAGCCCCTGAATACTGCTTGACTGGATATGAGCTACACCCTCGTCTGGATCAATGCCAAACACATTCACCGAATTGTAACCGAATGTGTCTTGAGTTAGAGAGACAACCCGTTCTAACAGCTCATCCAGGTCATTTATGGCGTTAATCTCTCTGGCGATCTGGCCAACCAGTTCAAGCTGCGCGGCCCTGGTTCGCTCACGACTATACATTCTGGCGTTGGCAATCGCCGCGGCAGCTTGATTGGCCAGGATGGTCAGCCGGTCTAGATCTTCCTTACTGTAGTTCTTGGGTGTGGGGCTTTGAGCTGCTATACATCCGAGCACCTCATCACCACTTATTAGAGGAATAAACAGACCCGATCGGGGCGGGTAGTCGCTCACATATTGGGGCTGCGCAGGTAACGATGAGGATTCTTTGTTGAAGTCACGAACCAGCAGCGATCGACCGGACTCTCGAACCCAATTGACGATTCCTTCACCACTGGTCAGGTCGAACGAACTAGGTGTCTGCTGGCTCTTTCCATCTACCGTCCAATACTGAATTTCGTAACTCTGGCCATCGAAAAGACCAACCTGGAACGTGCTCGTGTCGATGATGTTTCCAGCTTCCTTGGCAATCAACTGGCAGGAGGCGCCAACATCGAGCTTCGATTCGACAATAGCCCGTCCGGCCATGCTGAGAGCCTCAAGTTCAGCAACACGCCTAACTAACAGGCGCCTCGACCGATAGCTCAACAGCAGTATTATCGCGCTGACAAGAAGGGCTACTAGGAGAATCACATAGAAAACGGACGGCCAATAAAGCCCGTCCGTCCCCTGGGCATATATTCTTAGCATGGGTGAAAAAGGTGAGAAACGACTTTAGCTGACTTCCAGGGCCTGTCTGGCTTCATCGGTTGTTGCGTAGATATCGAAAACTTTGTGGAAACCTACTGTGGTAAAGAGATCCATCAGCGAAGGGCTAATGCCACTTAGCACGACGGTTCCGTTTCCCTGCTGCGCCTTGCGCCATATTGTAACCAGGCACCTCAATCCACCGCTGTTTACGTAGGTCACCTCGGTCATGTCGATGATCATTTTGCGATCGCCAGAACCCGCGAGTTCAAGCAACTCCGACTCGAGTTCTGGCGTCTGAAGGTGGTCTAACCTCCCGCTAACGCCGACCAGCCATGTCTCGTTACCAATCTCTTTGTGCCAGATACTCATTTGCGTTCATTAGTCGATCGGTATTTGACCATCACTAATGTGTTTCCTCTATGATCGTCTCTTGAGAACTGTACCTCGTCCATCAAATTTCGCATGAAATAAATACCAAGACCGCCGATTTTCAAGCCGTTAAGGTCATCGGGATCATCAGGAATCTCGGGAGGTGGGACTTCATCCGGATCGAACGGCCGTCCATCGTCGCTCATGGTGATTGTGAAAGTGCGGTCGTCGATGCGCCAACTGATACGAATATCCCCCGCATTATCGCCACCATAAGCGTGTTCGATGATGTTGGTGCAAGCTTCGTCACAGGCGAGCTCGATACGGAATAGTTCGTCGATACTGAATCCGGCAACTTCCGCCCCTGAGACGACGAAAGAACAGGCATCGCAAATTCTTTCTAAACGTCCGGGTATCGTAAACTCGCTTGACTGGGTCATCTTCAAGAACCGTTTTTGAGATTTTACTGCCGCTCGCCGAGTCGCTGGATTTGGCGGTGAGGAGCTATAAGGATGCGATAGGAAAGCTCTGGCAATAATCCCTGTTAGTAACTACCTACAGCGGAGACTGAGTCTTCATAAATATTGAACACGCTGTCCAGCCCGGCCAGATTCAGCACATCTGCCATCCGCTCGGAGGGATTGGCAATGCGCAGATCCCCGTGATGTTTTTTGTTTTCCCGCAAGGAGGCTACGAGCGCGCGCAATCCGGCGCTGCTCATATATTCGATTCCTGAGAGATCGATAACCAGACGATACCGGCCATCGTCAGCCAAGCCCTTGAAGGCGTCTTCCAGCTCCGAAGCATTGCTGCTATCAATGCGACCTGTAACTGTGACCAAATCGACGCGCTTAAACGATTCAGTTTCAATTTCCATCTATGTTCCTCCCAAGATCTGAATATATGAGTGGCGGCATTATACCACAGGCGATAAGAGGAACAATAGGCGTAGGCTGCATGCCCCGATGCTCGAATCGACCAATGATGCTATGCCCTGGTCTCATGGATGGCATTTGAGTAAGATCCCTCATGATGAAAGAGCGGATGACGCGGGCATTGCTGGACAAAGGACGATCTCTTGGCTTTACCGGGATCGGCGTCAGTCAGGCTCGGCCGGCGCGACGGCTTATGGCCTACCGCACATGGCTTGAAAACGACTATCATGGCCAGATGGGTTACATGGCTCGACCTGACCGGATCGCTCGACGCGAGGACCTGAATGTTATCCTTCCCGGTGTTCGTTCCATCGT
>JBARZW010000060.1:0-40102 GCA_049650305.1 Promineifilaceae bacterium (SeqCode) | reverse complement strand
AGCCGTCAATCGCCTGGGAAATCGTCAAGCCTTCCTTTCTCCGGTTCATCGGTTCTCCTCCGTTTGTCTGAACCGCAGAACGCCAGGTAACAAAAAAGACTCCAGCCTTGCGAACTGGAGTCTCTCTGCGATAGCGGGGCTAGGATTCGAACCTAGGACCTCCGGGTTATGAGCCCGACGAGCTGCCACTGCTCTACCCCGCAATGTGGGTGAGGATTATAGCTCCCGAACTTCAATTGTCAACAGGAATAAGCAGAAGGTCCAGTTTAGGTATTCCGACGTACCTGTCTTGACCGTCTCATTCCGCTCTGATAGACTCCGATTGACATTAACAATTTGAACTCTGCCTTGGGTGTCCGTAGCCCCGGATGGCCGGACATAATGGCGAAACTGGTGCCCGTATCTATTAATAGAAACTCATCGTTTCCATTAAGTGATATTGGAAGTCCAGAACTGTCCCCGCAACTGTGATGGTTTGGAAACGGTAAATGACCGTTTCCAACTCTAAGTCAGGTCGCTCGCCTCAGGCAAGTTTCAAACCTTCGTGGGTAAGGGTTGGGAACTACTTATCCACTGAATTGTGATAGGTAACTCAACCCGGTGCAAGAGCATCGGGTTTTTTGATCCCTCCTTACCGAAGAACGTATTAATTGGAGGGCAATAAGTGATAAAGCAAGGTATCGTCTTTCGCGTATCGGTGGCTGCATTTGTCTCGGCGGCCGTACTTCTACTGCTGATCTCAGTCGGAGTTGGAGCGGCCGAAAACACGAGCTATTTCCAGAATGGTAATTCGGTAAGGGTCGAGGCTGAAGCTGCGCTTTCTTCTGCGACGGAATGGCTGGTGTCGGTCCATCAAAATGAGGATGGAGGTTATACGAGCTTCAGTTTGGGTGCCAACAGCGGGCCATCAGATATCGGCGGAACCGTAGACGCCATGCTGGCCCTGGTTTCAGCCGGTGCGGAGTTCGGATCGCCGCTCAACTACTTGGGCGAAAATATCGAACAAACAAGCCAGTACGCGGAAATTGATGGAAGCACGGCCGGAAAGCTAATCCTCTCGATCGCTGCTGCTGGTGAAGATCCGGGTGATTTTATGGGTCGTGACTTCGTCATAAACCTGACAGGTCACCTATCCCCGACCGGACAATATGGCGTTACCACCGCCTTCAACCAATCTTTGGCGATTCTTGCTCTTGTGGCGGCCGGCGAGACCGTGCCGGAAATAGCCTTTGAATTCCTACTTGGGCTACAGGAAAGCGCCGGAGATCTTGCCGGATCTTGGAGCGATGGTTTTGGGACTGATGGCAACGCCGATTCCACGGCCTTGGCCTTGATGGCTTTGGCAAACTCAGATAATCCGGCTGCCGCAGACGCGGTAGATAGCGCCAAGGAATATCTGGCCCGATCCCAGCTGCCAAGCGGTGGATGGGAATATGGCCTGGGTTATGGTGAGAACGCCAACAGCACTGCTCTTGTGCTTCAGGCACTTGGAACTACAGACGAGGATATTGGCTCTCCCGAGAGTCAGTGGGTTCAAAGTGGGGTTACACCCCTGGCGGCCTTGCTTTCCTGGCAGGGAGATTCTGGCGCCTTTCAAGCAGACTTTGGGGAAGGGCGATTTGATGATTTCTTTTCCACCGTCCAGTCTGTTCCCGCGATAGCTTCTCTCGTAGACAGCGAGGTGCTGATATTTGCTCCCGCTCTGGCGGCCGATACGAATAGCGAGGAAGAAGCGCCGATTGAGACGGCGCCAACCATCGAGGCCAACGAGCAATTCGAAGATACATCGACTGCTACTCTGGAGGAAAATGTCGACGAATCGGAAGCATCGAGCGGCGGATTCTCTCTGTGCCCATCCGCCTTTGCTCTGACGTTTCTTGCAGGCATTGTGTTCGTCGTGCCGAGACGCCGGCGTCGATAATTGATGGGTAAATCACGTAATATCATCATCGCCGTATCAAGTTTCTGCTTGATCTTGATCTGGTTGCTGTCGGTGAGCCCCCGGCTGTCACAGGCCCAAGACTCAAACCACGTTGCCGTTGTGGTTCGTCTCGACGAGGAAGAGGTGGTAACCCAATGTGTAGCCTTCGATGAAGAGCAGATCTCAGGCTATGACGCTCTCCGGCGTAGCGGCCTCTCCGTGGTAGCGGGTTTTGATGCGCAAGGTGGGACAATGTGCCAGATAGATGGCGTTGGATGCCCGGCGGATAATTGCTTCTGCCAGTGCAAGGGAGGTCAGGATTGCATTTACTGGTCGTATTGGCACCAGGTTGGCGATTCGTGGGAATATGCCAGGGTAGGTGCTACTACCTATAAGGTTAGCGATAAAGATGTTGAGGGATGGTCTTGGGGACCCGGAACGATCTCTCAGGCAAATGAGCCCCCTAAAGTCACATTCGAGGCGGTATGTGATTCCCCCGAGAGCAGCGAGGCGGCTGTTCCAACGGAAGAGGGTGCATCTTCTGACTTCTGGCTCCAATATGTGTTGTTTGGGGGCATCTTAGGCTTATTTGCGCTGGCCCTTGTTTTTAACCAGATTCGGAGAAATAGACGGTGAACCGGATATTGACGGCTTCCCTGTTAGTTCTTAGTGGGGCGATAGGCCTAATCGCTCTGCTATATCCTCTCGTTGCTCCGGTTTTAGTTGGGATGACATCCCTTCAAGCCTTCCAGGCCTCGCAACCGGGAACATCTGGTTATGCACTCCTGACGACGACCCTGATTGGGATTTCTCTCCTGGCCTTGTTACTCGAGGTGCAAGGCCAGACCGCAAACGCAAAGATCATCGCGGCTCTTGGTGTTCTAGTCGCCATCACTTCGGTTCTCCGCCTCGTTGAAACGGCGATACCTGGAATTGGTGGTTTTTCACCAGTTTTTGTGCCCATCATTTTGGCCGGATACGTGTTTGGCTCCCGTTTCGGATTTCTAATGGGCACCTTGTCGATGCTTACTTCGGCGATGATAACAGCGGGTGTGGGCCCTTGGCTTCCTTACCAGATGTTTGTTGCCGGATGGGTCGGTATTACCGCCGGGCTGCTGCCCCATCCGGAAAACTCTCGCTTGAAGTTGACCATGCTGGCCGTATTCGCATTTGCGTGGGGTATGCTCTATGGAGGAATCTTGAACCTTTACTTCTGGCCATTCGTAGCCGGAGAATCCTCGACAATGACCGCTGCCGGTGGTGGTTTTGGTGACACAGTTGCCAGCTATGGCGCCTTCTACGTGGCGACCTCTTTAGTCTGGGATCTCTCTCGCTCTATTGGCAATATTGTATTGATCATCGCCCTTGGGATACCCGCCATTCAGGCGATGACCAAATTCCGTGATCGTTTCCACTTTGAACTAGCATGAGATTCAATTCGCGGGCGTGGATTGTCTGGGTATTGGTCGTGGCTATCTTGGCGATGTTCGCCAGAAATCCGCTGTACTCGATTATTCTGTTAGCGCTCAGCTTGTTGGCAATCCAATACTACGCCAGGAACGAATCACCCGTCCGATCGATGTTCCTGCAAATTTCTTTGGGCATTTTGCTATTTTCATCAATCTATCACGCGCTTTTCATCCATATTGGCGATCATGTGCTATTCGCGCTGCCGGATTGGCCGCTAATTGGCGGAATTATCACTATAGAGGCGATTGTCGATGGATTTCGGAATGGACTTGTTCTCATTGCCCTGATAGCAACGTTCATGGCTCTGAACACTATCGTGCCGAGCCGTGAACTTGTCCGCCTGGTTCCGTCTGCATTCCAAGATCTCTCTATCGTGGTTTTGATCGCCGTTACCTACGTCCCGGAAACAAGACGACATTTACGAAGAATAAGGGAGGCTCAGGCGATTCGTGGGCACCGGCCTCGAGGATTACGCGACTGGCGACCGCTCATCCTGCCCCTATTAGTTGGCGGTCTTGAACGCGCGATGCGACTGTCCGAAGCGATGGTCGCCCGCGGGCACGTTTCGGAAAGAGTTGAGAACAGTGGAGCTCCAGAAAGGATTTTATTGATCGCTGGATTATTTACCGCTCTTGTCGGGTGGGTGATGGCGTTATTGTGGGGAGTGAGCGGTTACATACTGCTCAGCCTGGGTGGCCTTGTGCTGGTATTGATAGTAGTAAGAAAAGGGCGACGCGTTCGGCGAACTAGCTTTGTGGCTGTACCTTGGACGGCTCCGGATACCTTATTAGTACTATCATCCTTGGCCGCCCTTATCCTTGTTATCGCACCCTGGCCGGTGATAGGCAGACTATCCCTATCTTATGTTCCGTATCCCCTGCTCAAAATGCCAGAATTCCATCCACTCGTGGGTTTAGCTCTCATCCTTCTGTCTTTTCCAATACTCAGGGGAATGACTACGCAACGACACCACGATGGCACAACCGAGCTAGTTAAAAAAGCTTCAACGGATAGGGAGGGGATACGACAAACGCGGTGATCGAAATCAAGGATCTGAGCTACTCTTACCCCAATGCCGAAAATCCGGCGATACTTGACATAACAACAAGTATTGAAAGGGGCGAGTTTATCCTTCTTGCCGGACCATCGGGTGCTGGTAAGTCGACATTACTTCGATCGCTGAATGGATTGGTTCCCCATTATAGCGGTGGTTGCGTCAAAGGACGCGTAACTGTTGACGGTATCGACGTGTTCGCCAACGGGCCAAGGAGATTGAGCTCGGTTGTTGGATTTGTGTTCCAAGATCCGGAAGCGCAGAACGTACTTGATGTGGTTGAGGATGAGCTCGCCTTTGGTCTGGAGAACGCGGCCGTTTCTAGCAGCCAAATGCACCAGAGAATTGACGAGGTCTTAAAAGTCTTGGAGCTGACGGAGATGAGGGATCGCCAGATCAGCACTCTTTCCGGGGGTGAAAGACAAAGGTTGGCGATCGCCTCGGTTCTCGTTATGCAGCCGAAGGTAATCGCTTTGGACGAGCCTACCAGCCAGTTGGATCCTCAGTCGGCGGCCGATCTAATGAGATTTCTAGTCCAGCTGAATGATGAGTGGGGTTTGACTATTGTTCTGGTGGAGCACAGGTTAGAACGCGTTGTCAGGTACGCGGATAGAATTCTGTACCTGGAGAACGGACGGCTGACCCTGGATGAACCGATGGACCAAGGACTGGCTCACCTCGATCCGGAAGGCAGTCCGCCCCTCGTCCGTCTATCGCGGACATTGGGTTGGGATCCGATGCCTTTAACGACAACAGAAGGATTGGAGCAGGCCGAATTGGCTAGTTTGAACATTCATACCCCTGAAAACAGCCAGGATGCGATGTATCCGCCATCTGGCGACCCACTATTGCGAACCAGCGATCTACACTTCTCCTATGGAAACGAAGCAGTTTTGAAAGGTGTTGCTCTTGAAGTCAGATCTGGCGAGGCCGTAGCCCTGGTTGGAAAGAACGGATCTGGAAAAAGCACGTTGCTTAAATGCCTCGTAGGACTGCTCAAACCTGGGAAAGGTGATATCTGGCTCCAAGGTAAGTCCATTCTTGGTCACGATGTGTCTGAAATTTGTCAGGAGGTCGCGTTTCTTCCCCAGAATCCGGACGACCTGCTTTTCGCGGAATCTGTTTCGGAAGAGCTTGAAATCACTCTTCAAAATCATAATCTCGATCCAGCGCAACTTACCCGGTCGCCGGCTGAATTGCTAGAGAGGTTGGAGCTTGGAGACTATGCCGACTCCTATCCGCGGGATCTGTCGGTAGGACAGCGGCAACGGGTGGCGCTTGGTGCAGTGATCGTTCCAGAACCACGGATTGTGCTGTTGGACGAGCCAACAAGGGGTTTGGACTACGGAGCAAAGCGCAGGTTGATGGATATGTGGGACCAGTGGCGGAAAGAAGGGATCGGATTTCTGCTTGTCACACACGATGTGGAGCTGATTGCGAGAGCCTGTGATAGGGTATTGATACTAGAACGGGGAATCATTATTGCTGATGGCCCAACAGCCGATGTCCTTGATTCAAGCACCATCTTCCGGCCGCAGCTTTCTCGACTTTTTCCAGGATTGGGTTGGCTTACGGTTCATGATGCCGTAGATGGAATCGGCAACCGATCAGGTTAAAATATTGAGGCTAATACGGCGAGGACAGATAAGTGTCAATTGACCTGCAAGGCATACCAAATCGAGAAAAGAGGGAGCGTAATATGCCGAAACTGACGAAGATCTATACGAGAACTGGAGACGACGGTACGGCGTCACTGGGAACTGGCGAACGGGTAAACAAGGATTCCCTTCGTGTGAAAACCTTTGGAGACATCGATGAGCTTAATTCAATGTTAGGCGTGGCCATCGCAAGCGGAGTTAACAAGAGATTGGCTGGTGTATTGACTGCCATCCAAAACGAGTTGTTTGTACTTGGGGCTGATCTCGCCTATCCGCAAGATGGCAATGTGAAAGTTACTGTTCCGAGAATCGAAGATCACCATATATCAAGGCTTGAGCAATTAATCGATGAGATGGTTGAGAAGATCGGTCCGCTGAAGAATTTCATTTTACCGGGAGGATGTATAAGCGCCGCGCACCTACAGGTCTCAAGGGCAATTTGCCGGAGGGCCGAACGAAACCTTGTTGAATTGTCGCGAGAAGAGGACGTTAGTGAAACCGCCCTGCGTTACCTTAACCGACTCTCTGATGCGTTATTTATGTTGGCTAGATACGAGAATTCCGATAACGGGATCGAAGAACCACTCTGGGATTCTCGGACATAAATGGTTGATTTTGGTACAAAGAAACCTGTGAGTTAAACTTCTGTTATCAGAATCTCGGTAGAAGGAAGTTCTAACATGGATAATTTCGTTTTGGTAGCCGTGATCATCTCTGTATTGTGGATGGCCGCAATCGCGTTTTACTTTTACACGGTGCGCCAGCAGCGTGATATTGTCGAGAACATCGATGAACTCCGAGAGAAACTCGATGAGGTTGAGGATGAAGCTGTCTAAAGCTATCAAGATCAGCAAGCTGGTACTCTTCATCCAGTTGTTGATCGTGGCGGGCTTTGCCGGCGCTTGTGCGTCGAGCGAAACAGAGGAGCCAGATCTGTGCAACGATGGTGGAGCATTGTTCAGCGATGAATTCGACGGCGTCGTTGACTGCGAATGGCAACTATATTCGGGCCGTGGTGTTAGCGAGGTAATCGAGAATGGCGTTTTGCGGATCGAGACAAATCAGCCTGGATTGATCGGCTGGACACTCGCTGGGCAGGAGATCGATGACGTCATAATCACAACCCGCGCCTACCAGGTTGAGGGGCCGGATGATAATGCGTTCGGGATTATTTGTCGTTATCAGAATCCGGACAACTACTATGTTTTTCTAATCAGCAGTGACGGGCACTATGCCATAGGCAAGTTCCAGAGTGGAAATGATGGCATTGAATATCTCACAGGAGAAGGCTTGTATACGCCGAGTGACGTTATTAATACAGGTCAGGCCGTGAACGACCTGCAAGCAAGCTGCGTTGGCAACCAATTGAGCCTATCTGTTAACGGGGTACCGGTTGACTCAGTGACTGATCCAACCTTCGTTATTGGCGATATTGGCTTAGGAGCCAGTACTTTTCAACCGGGGACGGCAATTATCGAATTCGATCACTTTCGGGCACTGGCGCCCTGATTTAGTATCTACCTCCTGATCCTGGTCAAATCGTGGATTACTGAAGTCGAGCTATCCACACATGACGACACAATGAACATCGGCCGACAGCTCCACCCTACAATCATCCTCGGGTTTGGCGGCTGGGGGGCCAGTTGATGAATCGTGTACTCCTATTCACTTAACGGACCAATCAACATGTCCAACCCGGCGTCCCTTCCGGCGAAAACCACCTACAGGCGGTTAGAAGCATGATGATCGACGATGATGTCGTCCAGAAATTGTTGACTATCAACAGAGGATTCTACGACCAATTTGCTAGCGAGTTTGCGGAGAGCAGGCAGCAGCCGCAGCCTGGTTTTCACCGGCTTGGGGGCATGCTACCCAAACCGTGCCGATCTTTGCTGGATGTGGGCTGTGGAAATGGTCCCCTCGGCAGATTCCTCCTCCGGGAAGGATTCATTCAAGCCTATACTGGAGTGGATTCGAGCTCGGAGCTGCTAGATATTGCCAAGCAAACAGTTGCTGGTGATTTCTGGCTCCGGGAGCTGAGTGAGGCAGGTTGTCTGACGGATCTTGGTAAATATGACGCCTTGTGCTGCCTGGCGACTCTCCAGCACGTACCAGGACGTTCGAACCGCGACAGATTGCTGAAAGAGTTCGCAGAGCATTTGAACGAAGGTAGTCTTATCTTTTTATCGACATGGCAATTTCTTGACAGCCATCGTCAGACTAGAAAGATCATAGATTGGTCTGCTGTATCTCTAAATCAAGAGGACGTCGAGTCTAATGATTTCCTGCTGACATGGAAGCGTGGTGGATATGCCTTGAGGTACGTAGCTTATATAGATGCCGCAGAGATCACCTCTCTCGCCGACTCGGCCGGATTGCAGGTGGTTTCCCAATATCGAAGTGACGGTAGGGAAGGGGACCTCAACCTTTACTCAGTGCTTGGAAGGTGAGACCTTATCCACAGTCTATCATCCAGAAACAGCTCATCGATAAACGGACGCTGATGATAAAGGTTGTGATCATCTCGCGATACCAGGTAGCCTGAGCGGAGACGACAGGAGATAGAATTAATTGACATGCTTCTTAGCCAGATGCTACAATCTTTGTTCGGGGCCCGAAAGGACGACAGGATATGGGCGTTAGAGAACAACTGCAAACGGACCTGGCAACAGCCATGCGGCAAGGAGATTCGGAGACGCGTGATACGATCCGTTTGCTATTAGCAGCTATTAAGCAGGTTGAAATTGACCAGCGCGCCGATTTGGACGAAGAGGGCGATTTGGCAGTAATAGCCAAGCAAGCGAAGCAGCGCCGTGAAAGTATTAAAGACGCAGAGACCGCCAGGCGACCCGATCTAGTTGCGGTGGAGCAGAAAGAATTGGCGATCTGCGAATCGTACCTGCCACGGATGATGACTGCCGATGAGATACGGCCTGTTGCAGAACAAGTGATTCACGATGTTGGAGCAATAGGCATGCAAGATATGGGTCGCGTTATGGGACAACTAATGCCTAAGCTCAAAGGTAATGCGGACGGCGGACTCGTTAGCGGCGTGGTGCGATCTCTTCTCCAATCTTAGCTTTAACCCATACAACAGATGAGTTCCCAGGAAGTCGGCCAAATCGATTCTCAGCGACGCATGCAGCGGATGGCCCAGCGCTCCGTTCTATGGATTTTTGCTTCCATTCTAACTGTCGGGATTACCCTCATTCTTTCCTTCAATCTGGTAAGAGGGCCTCAGATAGCAGTTACTCTTGGAGAGCCATCACCTGATGAAGTAATCTCACCTCAATCGATTAATTACATCAGCGACGTTTTGACACAGCAGGCGATTCAGGCTGCTGAAGATTCGGTTCCAGACCAATATACGACTATTGATTTGAGCATTGCTCGAGCTCAAAATAATCTCGCACGGGCGGTATTTAACTATATCAACGTCGTACGGGCTGATACGTTAGCCGACCAACAGGCGAAACTCGGTAATCTGTTTGCCGTTGAATCTGTTACCATCAATGAGGAAGTTGCGGCGATTCTCCTTTCCCTCAGCGAGACCGACTATTTTGCTGCGGTCGATAACGTCCTGCAGCTCGTCGAAGATACCATGCGGTCAGGCGTCGTCGAAGCTCAACTATCGGTGGCAAAGAATCAAGCGGCGCAAGGCGCCGATTTTGACTTAACCCTGGCCCAGGAGCAGGTAGTTACGGCATTTGCCCCTCAATTTATCGTCCCCAATATCTTTCTGGATCAGGAAGCGACAAGTGTCCTATCCCAGGAAGCGCTGGCCGAAGTAGAACCCATTGTCCAAAGGATCACTGAGGACGAGCGAATAATTCAAGTCGGACAAATCGTCACCGAAGAGCATATTGAGATGTTGGAGGAGCTTGGTTTGCTCCAACCGAAACTCGATTGGCGCCGCCTCGTAAGCGCTTTCTTGGTCTCCCTATTAGCTATAACAATCATTACGATCTACTGGAACCACTATTTTTCAGAAAAACGAAACCAGGTCCGAAGCCTGACTATCCTGGGCATCCTGTTGATCCTATTCATTCTGGGTGCGAAGCTCTTAGTCCCTGGATCGAGCATCTACTCCTATCTATTTCCGGCCGCTGCGCTAAGCATATTGGTCTCTGTGGTATTTGAGACCCGACTGGCAATTGTAGTAACAGCTGTTGTTGCTGGAGTCGTAGGTTACTTGGCGCCCGATTCCTTAGAGATGGCTCTCTACGCATCAGCCGGGGGCATCCTGGCTGTACTCACCCTCTATGATCCACAGCGAATAAATGCGCTCTTTAGGGCTGGTCTTGTGGCTGCCTTGGGCAATGTTGCCGTAATACTTATATTTCGATTACCGACGGATATCGAAACGGCGGAGCTAATGACGCTCGTCCTCTTTGGAGTGCTCAACGGACCGATTCTCTCAGCAGGATTAAGCCTGGCGGGAATATTCATTATCGGCAGTGTATTCAGGGTTGTAACCCCGTTGCAGCTGCAAGAACTATCTCGGCTGGATCATCCGCTACTCCAGGAATTACTGCGGAGAGCACCGGGAACCTACCACCATAGCATCATGGTGGCTAATCTGGCGGAGCAAGCAGCCGAAAAAGTTAAAGCTAGCAGCACTCTGGTTCGCGTCGGGGCCTTTTATCACGACATCGGCAAGGTTAATCGTCCCCCGTTTTTCATCGAAAACCAGAACGGTGGAAATCCCCATGACAATCTCGATCCATTTAGCAGCGCTCGGATCATCATGAGTCACGTACCTGATGGCGTTGAATTGGCCAAACGGTACCGACTTCCACGGAGAGTGCGTGATTTCATCGCCGAACACCATGGCGACCGCGTTGTTCTGGTGTTCTACAGAAAGGCGCTTGATATGGCTGAGGAGGGGGAAGTCGTTGATGTGTCCCGGTTCATGTACCCGGGTCCTCGTCCGCAATCACGTGAAACAGGAATCGTTCAATTGGCCGATTCAATTGACGCAGCATCCAACGCAATGCGGCCGAATACTGAAAGCGCTATTGAACAGCTCGTAAACAAGATAGTCGATGATCACATGGCTGAAGGGCAGTTAGATGATTCAGGCTTATCCCTCGGAGACATCAAGTTGCTTAGAAGCTCTTTCATTGAGACTCTGCATGGACGCTATCATATGCGGGTGAAGTACCCGGGAAATGTTGTCGATCCCTCACCGGACAACGCCGAAAATGGGGAGCTGGTCGACGAAATCGTTCCAGAGAAAGACCTACCGGCGGAGGAGCCAGGTCCACGGGAGCTGGATGAGCAGGTTTGAAATCGATATTCAGTGCGAGGTTAAAGTCGACTCGACGCTCATTACTGCCGCACGAATGGCGGTTGAAGCGACCCTCAAACACCAAAACGTGAGTAAACCCACCTCCGTTACGCTAATGCTCGCCGATGACGCCCGCTTGCAGCAACTTAACCGGGATTTCCTAGGTTTTGATGAGCCAACTGACGTATTAAGTTTCCCATCTGGCGAGAGTTGGCCTGGAAGCGCGGCCTATCTTGGCGATATCGCGGTATCGATTCCAAAAGCGAAATCCCAGGCTGTCTTAGCCGGGCACGACCTTCTCAGCGAACTATGTGTGTTGACGGTCCATGGCGTCTTGCACCTCCTGGATTATGACCATGCATCACCAGTTGAAACTAGACGCATGTGGTCGGTACAGGAAGAGATTCTGGGTGGGCTTGACATCGAGTATACCGGACCTGATCCTCATTGAATGACCAATAACAAAGAATCCGGGTTTCACCGGATCAGCCTTAGTTTCAAATATGCCATGGATGGCATTTCTTACGTTTTTCGCACGCAACGAAATGCCAGGATACATGGGCTTATCTCGATGGCCGTTGTGGCCTTGGGCTTTTGGCTCCGCCTTCCAGGTGTGGATTGGGCGATTCTTTTCCTGGCAATGATGGTTGTCTGGGTATCGGAGTTATTCAACACAGCAATTGAGGCTCATGTGGACTTCACCTCTCCGGAAAAAAGTGCTCCGGCGAAAGTCACCAAAGATATCGCTGCTGCGGCTGTGTTGGTAGGTGCGACGGGAGCGGTTATCGTCGGACTGATTATCTTAGGCCCACCGCTGGTTGAGAAAATATTCTAAAGCAGGAGCCGAATTCTCTCTTTCAATCGGGCAGATCTTCTAGGGGGATGTCATCAAGCCGTGGATTGCTTTGGTCGCGAGGCGATAAAAGCGGATCTGTGGTTCCCCAATTAATACCGAACTCTGGATCGTTCCAGCGAACGCCGAATTCGTCGTTCCCGTCGTAATAGTGATCGACGATGTAGAAAAGAGTCGCCTCTGTTACAGCGAAAAAGCCATGAGCGACCCCGGTGGGAATCAGCAGACCCATGTCCGATCTGTCGTTCAGTTCAAAAGTCTGGCTAGACAAGTACGTTGGAGATGATTTCCGCAGATCGACTAGGCCGGCTCTAATGGTACCTTTTATGACATACCAATAATCCACTTGCTTGTGATGGTAATGCAAACCGCGCAGTACTCCGGATGAAGAATCAGAACGATTGCTCTGCACCATGCTCCAATCATGGGAGGGGAACCACTCCTTTCTGAAGATCTCCGTAAAACGGCCCCGATCATCCGAATAGGATCTCAGATCTACCGCCAAAACATCGCTAATCAGGTCAGACTCTTTGATCAGTGGCATCATCAATCATCCATCTACGCAGATTGGTCAAGGGAGCTCATTATCTTCGGAGCAAATTGCTGATGAAAAACCAGAGGTTAGCCGGATGCTCCGCCAATCGCCGCACCAGATAGGGATACCAGGCGGTTCCATACGGGACATATATGCGGACTTTATAGCCCTTATCGACAAGTGTCTTCTGAAGATCGCGCCGAATTCCGAATAGCATCTGGAATTCAAATTCATCAGCTGGGATATTGAATGAGTTAACATAATCCAATGAAGCATCAATCATGTCTTCATCATGCGTAGCAATGCCAAGATATGCTCCACGGTCACGCGCGTTTTTACTTAACATAAACTGGGTTAACTCAACAAAGTTTCTGTCCGTGTCGCCTTTCTTTGGGAAAGCGATATCCGGCGGTTCGGCATATGCACCTTTACATAATCTTATCCAAGCGCCTTCATCAACCAGTTTTTCGACATCATCAGCGCTGCGGAAGAGATAAGCCTGTATCACAACGCCGACATTGCCAAAACCATCTTCGTCTCGTAACTTTCGATAGAGAGCCAATGTGGTGTCAACGACATCGCTCTCTTCCATATCGATTCGTACCTTGTTGTTGTATCTTCGAGCGTGATCCAGGATTCTACGCATGTTCGCCAGAGCGAGTTCTTCATCGATCCTGAGTCCTAATTGGCTTAACTTCACAGATACATTGGCGTTTACACCTGAAGATTCGATACTTTCCAAGAGCTCTACGATCTCATCAGCAGACGCGAGAGCCACGTCCTTATCGGAGACACTCTCGCCGAGAAAATCAAGCGTCACCGCCATTCCTTTAAGATTCAATGCTTGAGCAACATCCACGGCTTCGCCGATAGTCTCCCCCGCGACGAAACGGCTGGAGACACGCTTCGCCAATGAAAGTCCAGTAACAAGATCTCGTGCCCACTTGGCATGAGAAAGATAGATCATCACGAACCTGAGCCATTTGGCTCCGTTCTGGTAGAGAAGCAGGCTAAGGACGATTAACAGTGCAAAGAAGGGAAGTGAGATCAATGATCTTTTGGCTGCGGATTTCCTATCTGACATCGTCGTTCCTTCAACAAATGGTTACTGTACACTCATTATTTGTAAGAGATTCACAGCAATTCTTTATTGATCAATTTGACCTGAGCAGAAATCAGACGCCATCGGGCCTCTATATTTGGCGACTTCATTCACGATCTGGAATGCAAAGAATAGCCACCGTCCAGAATAATTGTTTGACCACAGATCATGGTTGCTTGGGGTGAACATAGGAAGAAAACAAGATCTGCGACATCTTCAGGTTTACACAACCGGCCGACTGGCGTTCTTTCGATAGCCTCGGTTAAGATATTCTGACCTTCTTGAGCAAAAATCGAGAAATGTTGGAGGGCATCGGTCTCGACGATACCCGGAGATATAGCATTTACCGTGATACCAAGAGGAGATAGCTCTACTCCCAGGTATCGAATCAATGACTCAAGAGCCGCCTTGGACGCTCCCACAACCACGTAATCCGGGAATACCCGTATTGAACCCAAACTAGAAATGGCGACGATTGCGCCCCTATTTCCCTGCATAAGACGGGCCGCGTGCTGGGCTCCGAAAAGCAGGGAGCGTGCGTTGATATTCATCGTCCATTCCCATCCCCGAGGTTTTTGCTCAAGTGCGGGACGAAGGTAGCCCGAGGCAGCGTTGTGCACAAGTATATCAAGTTTTCCGTATTCGGATTCAGCGACCTCGAATAGATGAGCGAGCTGATCTAAGTCGCCTACATTCGCCTTGACCACGATTGCCCGGCAACCTAGAGCAGTGATCTCATGTGCCGTTTCCTCTGCAGGTTCTCGATTGCGGAAAAAATTTACGATGATGTCTGCGCCTTCTCTTGCGAGGCGGATCGCTATACTTCGACCGATTCCCCTTCCAGATCCAGTAACCAAAGCCACCTTATTCGCAAAATCACTCATCAATACCTCATCGATTCACTCGAGGATGACAAAAAAACCCAAATTTGCTGTGCATCTTTTACCATCCTGATTGTAACAAGGGGTTATCGCTTGGCAATAGTTTACAGTTGGATAATGACTCATAATACCGTAAAATGAAACGGAGTTAGACCACAGGTTTTACTTCAGGTGGTCAGGCTTTTCGGAATTGAAACTCAGTCTTACCAAAGACCTTGCCAAAGCTCATCCCTTTTTGAAAATCCCATTTATCGGCAGTGTTGATATGACTACAGAAGACTCGATTTCGATTATGGACGATTTACGGAGAGGTGTCCAATTGACCGAAGAGAGTTCCACCATTGATTTGCAGCCACTTCAGCTGCTGGCTGAATCGTATCGCGGTCGGAGTAGAGACGCTCTGATGCCCTTTCTGCAAGATACGCAGGCCCTTTATGGCTGGTTGCCGGGAGAAGCTCAGAAGAAGGTCGCTGAAACATTACGAGTACCTTTAGCAGACATACACGGCGTCATCGAATTTTACTCGATGCTCTATAATCGACCGACCTCGAAGGAGATCATCCGTGTATGTCACGATCCCGTTTGCCATCTTGCCGGAGCTGAGGCTGTGTACGAGAAGATCTCCGAGCAGCTTGGCGCGACGAGTGTGCATTTTGAAGGTTCTCAATCCAAAGTGGAGCGGGTCTCCTGCTTAGGTTTGTGTGAGCATGCTCCGGCCGCGCTTTTCGGCGAAGAAGCGATGGGTGATATGTTGTCCGCGCTTGCGGATAACCAACTCCAGGTGGATCCATCGCCGCTTCCATCCAGGATCTACGGAGAACGCCTTCTTATGCTTGACCGTGTTGGCAAAATCGATCCAGGAAGTTTAGCGGATTATCTAAGAAATGACGGCTATGTAGCTTTACATAAAGCTCTTGGGCATAAACCGCCTGAATTAATCGATCTGGTAAATCAGACCGGCATATTGGGTAGAGGCGGGGCCATGTTCCCAATCGGGCGGAAGTGGCTCTTTACGCGGGAAGCGAACAGCACAACTCAAGAAAGATATATCCTGGTCAATGGTGATGAAAGCGAGCCGGGAGCCTTTAAAGACCGAGTGATTATGGAGAGTGATCCATTCGCGATCATCGAGGCAGCGACATTAGGTGCTTATGCCATTGGGGCGGAGAAAGGCTGGATATTCGTACGAGGAGAATATCCGCTGGCTTATAGAAGGTTGGCAAACGCAGTCAACAAGGCCCGAGATGGTGGTTACCTAGGTGAGGATATATTGGGAGTTGAGGGATTCGATTTCGATATCGAGATACGGCGCGGGGCCGGAGCCTATATCTGCGGAGAAGAGACAGCGCTGTTCGAGGCCGTTGAAGGGAAGCGAGGTTTTCCACGTAAAAAACCTCCGTTTCCGGTTACACATGGCTTATTTCAGAAACCAACCGCCGTAAACAATGTTGAGACGCTTGCAGCATTGGTAGCCGCCATCAAGATAGGTGTAGACAATTGGCGGGCGATTGGTACCGAGCAATCACCAGGGACGAAGCTATTCTGTATGAGTGGTCATGTCGAGCGACCGGGCGTTTACGAAATGCCTTTCGGCATCACCATCAGAGAGATGATTGAGCAAGCCGGAGGCTTGCCGAACGGTGCCGCGATCAAAGCCATCCTCGTCGGTGGTGCGGCGGGTGTCTTTATCGGCCCGGATAAACTGGATATGCAGCTCACATACGAACACTCTAGACAACATGGCGTCCCCTTAGGTTCTGGAGCTCTGATGGTTTTCGATGAGAGTGTTGATCTTCGACAGGTTGTCTATCAGATCAGCCGCTTTTTCAGCCATGAAAGCTGCGGAAAATGTTTCCCTTGCCAGCTTGGAACACAAAGACAAATGGAGATTCTTGAGCGTGGTGTCGGGAGGAACAAGCTAGGGACAGAGGATTTGATCGCCCTCGAGGATATTGGAATGGCAATGACACAAACCTCTTTATGTGGCCTCGGCCAGACAGCGGCTTCCGCGACGTCGAGCGCTCTGGAACTCTGGCCGGGTTTGTACAAGTGAGTCAACGGTAAATGACATTCGACTCAAATGACATACGGTCGACCTTACGGTCTGATCCAGAACCGGGCATTCAGCCCGCGAGCTATATCAGCATCACTTCTGGCTCTCAGAAGCACATACAAAGTGAGGTAGTCGAGGAGATCTTGGCCTGTATCTCTGTAAACGGGCAAGAGATTACGCGATTTATGTGTTCACCTCATCAGCTCGATCATCTGGCCCTCGGATTTTTATACAACGAAGGCCTGATCAATACAGTTGATGAAGTGCGTTCGGTACATATTTCTAAGAAGAGGACTTGCGTCGAGGTCTGGCTTTCGGATTCAGAACATGAACTTCCAGACCGACCCATTATCACCGCCGGTTGCGGAAGAGGGGTAACATTCGATGACCTATCAAATGAGTACAAGCCTCTCTCCTCGAACCTGAAAGTTGGTCCAGTTGAATTGACTGTATTAATGAAAAAGTTGCATCTGGGAGCCGTGCTGTACCAGAGGGCAAGAGGAATACATACAGCAGCTCTCGCCGATTCAGATGATCTACTGCTTCAGGTTGAAGATATCGGACGTCATAATTGTCTGGATCGATTGGCTGGAGCAGCGCTCATGTCGAATATCGATACTCCCGACCGCATACTTTTAAGCAGCGGTCGAATTAGTAGCGAGATGATTAATAAGGCTAGGCGACTTCAAACGCCGATTGTGTGCTCGAGAACATCACCAACGAGTCTTTCCGTCGCCCTTGCAGAGGCTTGGAGCATTACTTTGGTCGCCTACTTACGACAGGATCGAATGCGAATCTACACACACCCAGAAAGGGTCAGCAAAAGAAATGTATAAACGAAATTGGTTAGTTATGTAAAGTAGAGGAGCACTTGGGCAATTTTTATTGGAGATGATTGATGGGAGATGAAGTCAAGCTGAAAATCGATGGGCGTGAAGTATCAGTTCCACATGGCACGTCGATCCTGGAAGCGGCGACTAAACTTGGAATAGAGATCCCGGTAGTTTGTTACCATCCTCATCTTTCGGCTAATGGGCTGTGTCGAATCTGTGCTGTCGACGTCGGTTGGCGTGTACAGGTCGCGGCTTGCGTAACTATGTGCACCGATGGCATGGAAGTGCGGACAAAAAGTGACGATGTCATTCGGGCACGCCGGACAAATTTAGAAATGCTCGCTTCGGCTGTAAATCTAGATGAAGCGCCAGATATCCAAGCTCTTCTCGAGGAATTCGATGCGGATCGGACTAGATTCAGTGCCGGCAAAAGACGTGATGTGCCTGTATTCGATGACAATCCATTTTTTCTCCGCGATTACAGTCAATGTATTAATTGCTGGCGATGCGTTCAGGTGTGCGCGGAGGATGCTCAATATGCCTTCGCCTTGACCTTTAATAGCAGGGGATTTGAAACGACCATCGGCACGTTCATGGGTCAAGGAATGACGGATACGACATGCGTTTTCTGTGGGCAATGCGTCGGTGTATGTCCGACTGGGGCATTAAAACCAATACGGCAATCACTATTGGAAAGAGGTAAGAGTCCTAACGAGGCGATGAAACTGGCCAGGCCGAGAAATAACAGAAAGCGGGACTGAGCATCATTGCGAGGAACTTCTTTCCACAAGGTGATTAAATGAATTCGATTGTGAGAGATACAGTCTAATTTGCTTCTTGGAGGTGCAGGTGATTGAAGCAGAGTCAGTGATCCGAACGACTTGTCCATATTGCGGTGTCGGCTGCCAAATGGATCTACGCGTCAAAGATGGGTATATCTATCGAGTTGATGCTCCCTTTGAAGTCGCCCCAAACTATGGAATGCTATGTGTTAAGGGTCGGTTTGGAACAGATTTCGTCAATCACCCTGGGAGAATCAGGACGCCGTTAATCCGCACGAATCGAGAAGAAGGCAGGAGCTCTCCGCCAATATGGCGGGAAGCATCATGGAACGAAGCCCTGGATGTAGTAGCCGATGAGCTTGTACGTATCGCCAAAGATTATGGAAGTGACGCGATTGGTAGTTACGCGAGCGCAAAGGCGACTAACGAGGACAACTATGTGTTCCAAAAACTAATAAGGTCTCTGATTGGCACGAACAATATTGATCATTGCGCGCGTCTCTGCCACGCCGGCTCTGTGACCGGTCTCCAACTCTCAATCGGTTCAAGCGCCATGTCGAATTCAATCGCCGAAATGGAGAATCTTGAAGCCTTTATTGTTACGGGATCAAATACCACGGAAACCCATCCGGTTATATCAAACTTCTTTAAACGAGCCGTTCGTAAAAATAATGCGAAGCTTATTGTCATTGATCCTAGACAAATAGAGATGACTAACTTTGCCACGCTATGGTTGAGACAGAAGCCAGGAACCGATGTGGCAGTATTTCAAGCGATGGCAAATGTAATCGTTCGCGAACAGCTCTATGATTCGGAGTTTATTTCCAAGCGTACTGAAGGATTCACTGAGCTCGTGGGGAATGTGGCCGAATATACACCGGAATGGGCCGAGACGATTAGTGGCGTGCCGGCTGATCTAATCGAACAGGCAGCGATTATTTACGCCAATGCTGAAACGGCGTCAATATATTGGGGAATGGGTATTAGCCAGAGTACGCATGGAACCGACAACACCCTTGCTCTCGTCAATTTAGCTCTTCTGTGTGGGCACGTCGGGAAACCGGGCACCGGACTCAACCCATTGCGCGGCCAGAATAATGTTCAAGGCTGCTCAGACAGTGGGGGACTTCCCAATGTTTTCACGGCCTACCAGCGAGTAGATGACGCGGAAATCAGAAGCAGGTTTGAAGAGTTTTGGGGCGCTGGCCTAAATCCGAATCCTGGGCTATCGGCTACAGAGATGATCGCTGGCGCTTCTTTAGGAACCGTTCGTGGGATGCTTGTGCTCGGTGAAAATCCCATGATGAGCGAACCCAATCAAGAGCATTCGAGACAGGCACTAGAACGGCTGGAATTCCTCGTGTGTCAAGATATATTCATTAATGAGACTGGCGAGCTCGCCGATGTTATTCTTCCGGCTACCAGTTTTGCCGAAAAAGACGGTACATTTACCAACACCGACAGGAGGGTTCAACGCTGCAGGGCGGCCGTGAAACCGGTTGGGTCTGCTCGACCTGATTGGGCGATCTTGTCCGATCTGGGGAGACGTATTGAGGATCGCTTGGGTCTCTCTCTTAGCGCTGGCTTTGAATATGCGGACTCGGAAGCAATTTGGGAAGAAATGAGACAGTTGACGCCAGACTTTTTTGGAATCGACTACCAGCGGTTGGAACAGGAAGGCGGTGTTCATTGGCCATGTCCCAGCGTCGATCACCCCGGAACTCCGTACCTATTTTCCGATGAATTTCCAAGAGGAAGAGGAGAGTTCTGGTCGATAGAATATGGAACAAGCTCCGAGCAAACAGATGAGGAATACCCGCTTAATCTATCCACAGGCCGTGTCCTCTATCACTGGAGTGGAAGCACGATGACGGGTCGTTCGAGCCTTGAAGATGCATATCCAGAAGCAGTCTGCGAGATTAACCCTAAAGATGCCGAAGGTCTAAAGGTTCAAACAGGGGATTGGATTTGCGTCAGTTCGAGAAGAGGGAAGATCACCCTTCGGGCAATGCTAACCGAGCGATCCCCTGCAGGTACTGTTTTTATCCCGTTCCATTTTGCAGAGGCCGCGGTGAATCTCCTCACATTAGATCGTTTCGATGAGCGCGCAAAAATACCTGACTACAAGATTACGGCTGTAAAGGTTGAGAAGGATAAGCCACCGATAGGCTGGGATAAGGGGTATGAGTCTCCCCTGCATAAGCGAGGCGCAATCAAGAATCCTGTTCAAGTGCATTAGACCCTGAGTGTTGGTCTGAGACGAGTAATCGTATATCGGCTTTAGTGCTCGCAGGGATCTCCATGTTGGTCGTCGATTTCGGCTCAGCGAAACGTCATCTATAATATATGCGCGGGATCGATGGAATCTTAGCTTATGAAGGCATTTTGATGGATATCAGCTTCCAGAGGATCATTAATAGTCGTTTCGGAGTAGGCTTCACACTGGCCTTTGCCAGGATTCTACCTCCGGCGGCTGGCTATCCCTTCGCGCGCTTTTTGGCCGATCAGATTTCGTCAAGAAATCACCTGAAACTAGTCCAGGCGGCACGAATAAATCAGTTTGTCGCGCATGGTGAAGGGATGTCGGCCGAGGAGTTAGAGAAAGCGGTTACCGACACATTGAGACACACAGCACAATGTCTTTACGAAACATACCACTATTTTCGAAATGAAGAGGCGATTCAACGATTAGTCATTATAGAATCCGAAACCAGGAAGAAACTGGATCAGATACTAAATCAGAAAGAGGGAATTATTCTGGTTGGTCTTCATTTAAGCAATTTTGACTTCGTAGGACAAGCAACCTCTGGTTCCGAGCTTGACGCATTGGCTCTTGCCCTTCCACGACCTGGTGGTGGATACAAGTGGCAGAATAAGGTTCGTCGAGATTCCGGGATGGAAATTGTTCCGACATCCTTGGAGACGATGAGAAGGGCTACGCGAGTTCTTAAAGAAGGTGGTATCGTCTTAACTGCCATCGACCGGCCGATTGAGGGCTCAAAGCATCCGATCAAGTTTTTTGGACGTCCCGCATCCCTTCCTTTACATCATATATTGCTAGCCTTAAAGACGGATGTTCCCATCATTGTCGTTGCTGTAATAATGAAGCCAGATGGTCGATATGAGGTGGTTCACTCTGATCCAGTTATAATGGAGAGGGTTGAAGACCGGGATACCGAGTTGATCCTAAATGCTGAGAGAGTGCTCAGAATCGCGGAAGATTTCATCCGACTAGCTCCTAGCCAGTGGTCGATGTATTATCCTGTTTGGCCGGAAGTCCATGATCGCTTACCTTAGCCTAGGGGCAGGTACAATGTCACAGTCAAAGTCAACCAAACACACGAGGGTCAACGACATACTTTTAGGTCCATTGGAGCGACCAGCACTTCAATGGCTTTGTGCCCACGCGCCAGGATGGATGAGCCCAGATATCTTGACTTTGATCGGCATCTTCGGATCGGTGGTCATATTCGCCGGGTATGTATTGACAAACGTCAACCTTGCTTTTCTCTGGTTAGCAACTCTTGGATATGTGATCAACTGGTATGGCGACAGTCTAGATGGATCGTTGGCTCGTTACCGGAAGATCGAGAGACCAAAATATGGATTCTTCGTCGACCATACAGTGGATGCTTTTAGCCAGCTATTGATATTCGTGGGTCTCGGTTTGTCTCCAATTATATCTTTCGAAGTGGCAAGCCTTGCGTTAATCGGCTATTTATTGCTGACAGTCTACGTCTACGTCAATACCTACGTAACCGGAGTTTTCAAGATTTCCTATGGAAAATTCGGACCAACTGAGATGCGTGCGATTGCAATCATCGCCAACGTCGTCTTTTTTATCTGGGCAAGCCCAACCATCGAGCTCTGGTTCGGAACCGTGTCCGTTTATGACATATTTATCCTGGCTATAGCCGCAATCCTCATCACTTTGTTTATCTACTCCGTTGCCAAGCGCGCTTCAGAATTAGCGAATATCGGCGAGTAAGTATTGCGGCGCATTCGTGTAAAACCATTTGCGCCCTTATCGAGCGAATGTTCATACACGTTTCCTACCCCTGACCAGTTATAAAATCACAGTAAAAGCATTCCACTCAATGGAGAGAATCAAGCATGAAGCTATTAGAAGGGAAGAAGGCATTAATCTTTGGAATCGCAAACAAGAGATCGATCGCATGGGGAATCGCAAAAGCCTTCCATGACCAGGGAGCGGAAATCGGTTTCAGCTATGGCATCCCCCAACTAGAAAAAAGGGTGATGCCGCTTGCCGAACAAATTGGTGTGTCTTTTGTGGAAATGGCAGACGTGACTAAAGATGAGGACATCTCAAACACCTTTGATAAGGCAGCTGCGCATTTCGGTTCTATTGACATACTGGTGCATTCTATTGCTTTCGCGAAGCAAGAAGACCTCACCGGCAGGTTTGTCCATACTAGTAGAGATGGATTTTCGATGGCAATGGATATCAGTGCCTACAGCCTGGTCGCTTTGACAAGGCACGCCGCTGGCCTGATGTCAGACGGTGGAAGCGTTGTAACCATGACCTACTACGGATCGGAGAAAGCAGTACCACACTACAACGTGATGGGTGTTGCCAAGGCTGCACTTGAAGCAAGCGTTAGGTACTTGGCTGCGGATCTAGGTCCGGATGGAATCAGGGTAAACGCCATATCCGCTGGACCGATCAAGACTCTTGCAGCGGCGGGAATCGCTGGATTCCGAAAGATGCTCCGCTATACGGAAGAACGTAATCCCTTGAGGCGAAACGTAGATCAAGATGAGGTGGGGCGTACGGCCGTCTGGCTTTGTAGCGATCTTGGAAGTGGTATAACCGGTGAAGTAGTCCACGTTGATGCGGGTTATCATATTCTGGGTATGCCGGAGCCGCCCGAGAAGTGGGAATAGTCCAGATGTTTGTCACCATTTCGACCGATAATCTTTGTTTCGAAGTGTGTTCTGCCTGTTTGACAAGGTCACCGGAATCTGTATACTTAGCCGAGCGTTAGACGCAATTTAACAATAAATCCTTATCTAGAGCAGTGGAGGGACCGGCCCTGTGAAACTGCAGCAACCACCCAATAGAATGGGAAGGTGCTAATTCCCGCAGCAGCAGCTGGATGATAAGAGGAAACGTCGATAATGTGCGAGCCTCTTGACCAGTTCAAGGGGCTTTTTTTTGTGAGGCGCTGGCTTCTATACTGAGGTCAAGAATCTCAATAGATTTAGTGATTCTGGAGGAAATTTTAATGGATAGTACATTCGTGAAGTCACCTAAACTACTGTTTACGTCCGAGTCTGTGACTGAGGGCCATCCTGATAAGATGTGCGATCAGATTAGCGATGCCGTCCTGGATGCGATCCTTAAGCAGGATCCGATGGCGCGAGTCGCCTGTGAGGCTGCCGTAAAGACCGGCTTTGTCATGTTGCTAGGCGAGATTACGACAACAGCTTCGGTCAACTATGACGAACTGGTACGCCAGGTGGTCTTAAACATTGGCTACGATGACAGCGCAAAGGGATTTGACGGGCGAACCTGCGGTGTGCAGGTAGCTATTGCCAGCCAAAGTCCAGATATCGCTCAAGGTGTCGATGTAGCCTTGGAGTATAGGAAAAACGGCGATGACGAAGCCGAAATCGCAGCTATTGGTGCTGGTGACCAGGGAATGATGTTTGGGTTTGCCTGCGATGAAACGGATAGCTTGATGCCGATGCCGATAGACTTGGCCCATAAGCTAACCCACCAGTTAGCCAAGGTAAGAAAAGCCAACATTCTGCCCTGGGTTCGTCCTGATGGCAAAGCCCAAGTTACGGTGGAGTATGGATTCGGTAGACCAAAGCGCGTACATACCGTTCTAGTAAGCACACAGCATGATCCAGACGTCAGCTACGATGAAATTAGGCAAGGGATAATCGATCAAGTGATAATCCCCGTTCTCCCACAGGATATGGTTGACGATGAGCTGCGCATTTTTGTTAATCCTACTGGTCGATTCGTAATTGGCGGACCTTTGAGTGATGCTGGTCTAACCGGCCGGAAAATCATCGTCGACACGTATGGAGGAATGGGTCGACACGGTGGAGGAGCATTCAGCGGCAAGGACAGTACTAAAGTTGATCGAAGCGCAGCTTATGCTGCCAGGTGGGTGGCGAAAAACCTTGTGGCCGCAAACTTAGCGAAGCGATGTGAAGTCCAGCTCGCCTATGCTATCGGCGTTGCCGATCCTGTGTCCATAAACGTCGAAACATTCGGTACGAGCGATTATTCTGACGATATTCTTGTTGACATAATCGAAGATAATTTTGATCTTAGGCCCGGCGCGATTATTCGAGACCTTGGATTACGTAGGCCGATCTACCAGCCAACAGCGACCTACGGGCACTTTGGACGGGACGACATTGAGGCGCCTTGGGAGGACACTTCCCGCGCGTCCTTGTTACGCGATGCAGTTATGAAGGTATCCAAGAATGCATGAAGAAAGGTCTAGGTCGTTTCGCAGAGTTGGTCTAGGCGCTTGACTCCCCTGGTCGGCTAAGCTAGAATCAATGAGTTTACGGGAAATAGGATAATAAGACCCGGCAGGTCTTGCTTCTGCTCAGTGAACGTATAAGCAAGCCATGGCGGGTCTGTTCATGAGAATATCTCTGTGTTTGAATCACTTGGAAATCGCCTACAGGCTACTTTTGACGGATTGCGTCGGAGGGGAAAACTCACCGAAGCCGATGTCGATGCGGCTATGCGAGAAGTGCGATTGGCCCTGCTTGAGGCCGATGTAAATTACAAGGTTGTCAAAAACTTCGTAGCCAGAGTTCGCGAACGGGCAGTTGGACACGAGGTTATGCAAAGCCTCACTCCTGGTCAGCAAGTTGTCAAGATAGTTCGTGATGAGCTTATCAACACGCTTGGAGAACCTGGCAGACTTAACCTTGGTATGCAATCTCCTGCGGTCATTATGTTGGTTGGCTTGCAGGGATCAGGAAAGACCACAACGGCAGCCAAACTATCTGTCCGCTTGCGGAAGGAGGGCAGACGACCTCTCTTAGTGGCAGCCGATGTCTATAGACCGGCGGCGATCGACCAGCTTGAGACGTTGGGACGCCAGATTGAGATTCCAGTATATCATGAAGGCACCGAGGTTGATCCGGTCGTCGTTTCAACTCATGCTGTTGGTAGGGCTGTGGAAACTAGCGCCACAGTTGTGATTCTAGATACAGCTGGCCGGCTAAACATTGATGAGATGAAGATGGATGAACTAAGGGCGATTAAGTCTGCGGTGAATCCAATTGAGACAATCTTGGTTGCCGATGCGATGACCGGGCAGGAAGCAGTACGCGTTGCGTCAGATTTCGACGAAGCGGTTGAATTAACCGGTCTCATCATGACCAAGATTGACGGTGACGCTCGAGGTGGTGCGGCGATTTCCATGCGCGAAGTCACCGGCGTGCCCTTGAAGTTTCTCGCCACGGGAGAAAAATTAACAGATCTTGAGCTTTTCCATCCCGATCGGATGGCTGATCGAATCTTGGGAATGGGCGATGTACTAACATTAATTGAGAAAGCTCAAACCGAGATGGACCAGGAGGAGACGGAAGCGGCCGGCCGCAGATTACTGTCTGGTAATTTCGATTTAGAGGATTTTCTTGGACAGATGCAGCAATTGAAGAAAATGGGACCTATGGGGCAGCTCCTCGATATGATACCCGGTGTAGGTAAGATAACCGGTGATGTCGATCTTAGCGGAGCAGAGGGTGAGTTAAAGAGGATTGAGGCGATAATACGCTCGATGACACCACGCGAACGTCACAATCCAAAGATAATCAAGGCTAGTAGGAAGCGGCGGATTGCCACCGGCTCAGGCACGCAGGTGCAGGATGTCAACGCGTTACTTCGTCAATTCAAGCAGATGCAGCAAATGATGAAACAACTTGGGCGGGGGGGGCGGAAGCGCAACATAGCCGGATTATTTGGCGGTCGCATGTAATATTTATGAATCGAGTTTTAATTGATCTAGAAGGTATGGAGAGGACTAGAATATGTTACGAATTCGTTTAAGTCGCACTGGAGCGAAAAAACAACCGAGTTATCGGATTGTTGTGACAGATGCGAAGTTCAAACGTGATGGTCGAATCGTCGAACGCATTGGTCACTACAATCCACGAACCGAACCGCTTGAGTATCTCATTAGTGAGGATCGAGCGCTATATTGGCTCAGTGTAGGTGCCCAGCCATCGGATGCAGTTGAAAGACTACTCTCAAAACAGGGTACGATTGACAGACTAGCGCGGTTGCGACAAGGAGAAGCGCGTGAGTTGTTAGTGGCTGAGTATACCGGCGCGACGCCGGCAATCGATCAGGAACTGCCAATCGAGGAAGCAGCCATTGTTTCAGATATTGAGACAGCGGTTGAGCTGGAAGAAGAGGAGTAGGCACTTGAACAAGGTGTCAGAGTGCGAAGAATTCGTCGAATACATCGTTAAGTCATTGGTAGACGATCCTGACCAGGTCTCAGTCTACGAGTACGAAGAACGCTCGACAATTTACTTAGAGGTAACTGTAGCCGGCTCCGATATGGGGCGGGTGATTGGCAAAGGTGGCGTTGTCGTAAATAGTATCCGCATGCTGCTTCAGGTACTCGCAACGAGAATGGGAAAACGTATATCGCTAGAGATTGTATAGACCTGAAAAAGAAGAGTATCTTTGACTAACGAGAACCCTAATTCGAAACCCGTAGAAATGCCACGGGGCTTGGTGAACCAATCTACCGAGCCTCGTTTTTTAGTAATCGGACGAATCCTGAAACCGCACGGGGTTCGAGGGGAGATGCGAGTCGATATCATATCGGAGCTGCCGGAACGATTCACCTGGCTAGATGAGGTTTACATTGGGCAAGATAATCCCACTCGCAAAACGGTTGAAAGTATTCGTTTTCATAAGTCTTGGGCTTTGCTCAAGTTAGCTGGTTGTGACGATCGCAATTCAGTAAATCTGCTCCGATCGCAGCTAGTACAAGTCCCTGAATCAGAGGGTCTGCCATTGCAGGACGGAGAATACTACCTTTACCAGCTCATCGGCTTGAAGGTTTATACAGAAGATCAGGAATACCTTGGTGATATAAGCGAGGTTTTGGAAACAAAGGCGAACAACGTGTTTGTTGTCAAGACCTCTGATGCTGAAATCCTCTTGCCGGATATCGGCGATGTGATACGCGATATTGATTTTGAGTCAGCTGTAGTAACCGTGAGATTGATGCCGGGTTTAATCCCCTGATATGCTAGATAGTAGGCGATTTTCTGCTGCTTCTATGGGTCCACTTGAACTCATTACTTGACACGGTACAACCTACGTCTTATCCTCGTCTTCATGTCCAAGGTAGTTGATCCATATCTCAAGTATTGGTTGGGTTTTAACCTCGTAAAGGGAATCGGCCCAGCGAAGCTCAAATCCCTTCTTAATAGATATGCCACTGTTGGTGATGCCTGGCACGCTGATGAACGCGATATGGTGGATGCAGGCCTGGATCGCCGGACGATTGATGGGTTTAAGAATACACGCTCAACCATTGATCTTGATTCCGAATTACAGAAGGTGCAGGATGCTGGGATAGAGCTGCTCGTATGGGACTCGAAAGGCTATCCAAGATACCTAAAGGAAATCACTCATCCACCCCCACTACTTTATGTCCGTGGAGAGATCAAGGAGGTGGACGAATGGGCAATTGCTGTAGTTGGAACGAGGCGCAAGACAGCCTATGGACGGCAGGTTACGACGGATCTGGTCAGAGGGCTGGTTAACAACAGAATAACCATTGTCAGCGGTCTAGCCCGGGGAATTGACTCGATCGCCCATCAGACAGCAGTCGAAATGGGTGGTCGCACCATTGCCGTCTTAGGTTCTGGCTTGGATATCATCTACCCATCGGAGAACCGTGCCCTAGCTAGTAGTATCATTTCCGGACACGGGGCTCTTGTTTCCGAATTCGCCCTGGGAACTAAGCCTGAGGCGAAGAATTTCCCTCCAAGGAATCGTGTAATCAGTGGGCTGTCGCTCGGCGTGGTCGTAGTAGAGGCCGGCAAGCGTAGCGGTGCACTGATAACCGCCGATTTTGCTCTGGAGCAGAATCGGGAAGTCTTCGCTGTACCTGGGAATGTTACCAGCCCGGCAAGTCGAGGAACAAATTCATTGATTCAGGAAGGAGCCAAGTTGATCAGGAATGTCGAGGATGTTCTCGAAGAACTAAATATGATGATGGTTCAGGAAAAGACGGCGGTTCAAATGGCTATGCCCGAATCGGCCGAGGAGGCGCAACTTCTTAAGAATCTCTCTCATCAACCAATTCACATCGATGAACTAACCCGACAAGTTGAATTAACAAGTGCTCTCGTTAGCAGCACGCTTACACTTATGGAACTTAAGGGAATGGTCCGGCAAGTAGGCGGAATGCAATACGTCCTGGCACGAGAGCCGGACCCAGTATACGATACTTAGCCTGATTTGCGATAACATCGTTCAATCTCCTTCCCTGACTTATTAAAGACTGAACTGTCGAGCATGTAAGAAATATGAAAATAGTAATCTTTGCTGGTGGCACTGGAAGACGTCTTTGGCCGATTAGCCGAAAGAGATCACCGAAACAATTTGAGCCGATAATCGGACCGAAATCCACGGTACGACTAGCCGTTGAGAGATTCCTGGGATCATACTCGGTTGAGGATATCCTGATATCTACCAACGAAGCATACCTTGGCATTCTACGCAAACAATTGCCTGAGATACCGGAGAGGAACTTTATTGGTGAACCGGTCCGCCGCGACCTCGCAGCTGCTGTTGGTCTTGGGATGGTCCACGTGCGGCACTATTGTAGCCCTAATGAGCCAGTCGCGATTGTCTGGGGCGACAATTACATGACCAAGCAATCGGAGTTTCTCAGATTGCTAAAATCAGCTGAAAGCATCGTGAATTCAGAACAAGCTGAGATGGTTTATCTCGGAGAAACACCACGCTACGCGAACAGTAACTTGGGCTGGATTGAGCTGGGTCCAGAACTGGGAAACGAGCAGGGAACTTCCTTTAATGCCTATGAGTCCTGGGTTTATCGACCGGATTTGGATAAGTGTCGACAGATGTTCGAATCTGGGAAATTCGTTTGGAATACCGGATATTTCGTGACAAGACCAGGGTATATATTGTCAGCGTATGAAAATCTACAGCCCGATATGTGGACCAGATTGAGGAGAATTGAAGAGGCGATCGATCAAGCCAACTACGCTGAGATACTTAGTCGGGAATATCCATTAATGGAGGTTGCCTCGTTTGACGATGCCATTGTTCAGCACATTGATGCAAGTGATGCGGTTGTAATCCATGGTAATACTGGATGGAGCGACCCAGGCACGCTATATGCCCTGAAAGAGGCAATCAATCCAGATAAAGAAGCGAACGTGGAAATGGGATTGGTGAGATCGATAAGCACATCTGACAGCCTCTTGTACAATTACGAAGAAGGCAAACTGCTTGCCGCTGTAGGTCTCAGCGGTATGGTCGTGGTGAATACTGATGATGCCATACTTGTCGTTCATAAAGACGATATTCGATTGGTTAAGGAACTGGTTAACGAATTAACGGATAGTAAGTTGGAAGATTACAGCTAAATGACTGAAGAAATCATTCTTGAAACCTACTGCTTTAAGTGTAAGCAAAAAAGACAATTACAGAATCCTCTCCCTCAATGGGCGGCGAATGGAAGTCCTGGAACTAGAGGGCAATGTCCGGTGTGTGGATCAAACATCTATAGTCAAGGATATACGCCTGCTCATGATTCTCTTCCCAAACCAGTTGTCACGAGCACCCCAGGCAAGAAAAAGACCCGTAAACGCAATACGAAGAAGAGGGCAACGAAGAAAAAGACAGTAAGCAGGAGTGGGAACCTCGTTGTCGTCGAATCACCAACTAAAGCCAGGACGATCGGCCGCTACCTCGGGCGCAACTACAAGGTTATGTCAAGTGTTGGTCATGTGCGTGATCTTCTGCGTTCGCGTCTTAGCGTTGACGTCGAGAATGATTTTCAGCCTGAATATCGCGTGCCCAATGAGAAACGCGACACGGTTAAGGAGTTGAAGGCAGCTAGTGCGAAGGCGAAGCGAATCTTTCTGGCAACGGATCTGGACCGGGAAGGGGAGGCAATCGCCTGGCACGTAATGGAATCAGCTGAAATGGATCCTTCACGGACAAGCCGAGTAGAGTTTCAGGAAATAACCAAACCAGCCATCGCTGCCGCATTCGAAAATCCACGCGAGATAGACATGGACCGGGTTAACGCTCAGCAGGCGCGCAGGATCCTCGACCGTCTTGTGGGTTATTCCCTGAGTCCCTTATTGTGGCGGAAAATACACGGACGATTATCGGCCGGTAGAGTCCAATCGGTCGCAGTAAGACTGATAGTCGAACGGGAGCGAGAGATCAGAAAATTCGTTACTGAGGAGTATTGGACAATAGGCGTTGAGTTGAGCCAACAAAAGCACGCATCTAGTAGACCCAGGCCGTTTTTTGAGGCTAAACTGCGCAGGATCGACGGAATTCAACCTACTCTCCAGTCAGAAGCAGATGTCAAGCCGCACCTGGAAGAACTTGAGAATGCCGCGTACACCGTTCAAGACCTCCTGCTTGGAAAGAGAACGCGAAAGCCTTCTGCCCCTTATACGACGAGCACGTTGCAGCAATCTGCTTCCCGAAGATTGAATTTTGGCACCAGCAAAACAATGCGTATCGCCCAACAGCTCTACGAAGGTATCGATCTTGGTGGAAGCGATGGCGCGGTGGGTTTGATTACCTACATGCGGACGGACAGCGTGAATGTCGCGAAGCAGGCACAGGATGAAGCGCGCGAGTTTATCCGGCTGCAGTACGGAGATGACTACGTGCCGAATCGACCCCCAATTTACAAATCGCAGGCAAAGGCTGCGCAGGAAGCGCACGAAGCCATCCGGCCAACTGCTGTTGCTCATTCACCGCAAGGTGTGAGAGCCTTTTTAACCCGGGATCAATTACGTTTATATCGGTTGATCTGGAACCGATTCGTTGCTAGCCAAATGAATCCCGCAATATACGATACTGTTCGAGTGGATATAGCTGCCGGCAGTTCCTCTGTTCACATATCCAAGCGTCCATACTCATTCCGGGCTACTGGGTCAACATTACGCTTTGCTGGATTCCTCGCACTCCGTAGAGATCTGAAAGATTCGAATGGCAACCAGAACGATGATGTCAATGTCCCATCAGATCTTGAGAAGGCAGAAGACCTTGATAAGTTGCGCTTGTTGCCTGAGCAACATTTCACACAACCACCTAGAAGGTTCTCGGAAGCGTCGCTAGTTAATGAACTCGAGAGCAATGGAATTGGGCGACCGAGTACCTATGCAAGTATTATTTCAACGATTCAGGCTCGAGGATACGTAGAGCTCCAAGAGAAGCGCCTTGCTCCAACTGAGATTGGCGAGCTGGTTAACGACATGCTTGTCGAGTACTTTCCTGATGTGATGTCTGTGGATTTCACCGCCCGGTTGGAAGGAGAATTGGACGATATCGCAGGCGGAAAACCGTGGGTGCCGATAATCGACGAGTTCTACTCTCGTTTCTCAGAGCGCCTTGAGGTGGCAGACAAGGCCATAAGCAAGGTTGACGTACGTACAGAAACAGAACCTGTGGGTCGTGATTGTCCTTTATGCGGCAATCCGCTTGTTTACAGAAATGGTCGATACGGCCGGTTCGTTGGCTGTAGCAATTTTCCAAAATGCCGTCACACCGAACAGATCTTGGACAAGATCGGCATAGAATGTCCTCAAGACGGTGGAGACGTGGTCAGAAAATACACCCGGAAACGCAAAGTATTTTATGGCTGCTCCAATTACCCCGATTGCGATTGGACGAGTTGGCGAAAGCCTATCGAAGAACCGTGCAAGTTCTGCGGTGGTTTATTGGTTCAGGTAAACAGTAATAATGCGGAATGTACCAAGTGTGGTGAGCGGCAACTCCATTCATCAAGACAACCAGCCAGCGAATCAAAGGTATCTACTGGCTAATTGTGACCATCGCTAACGATGCAGGTTGAAAGAGGCGTCAACTTTGCTGAGGAACTTATCCCCTATGTTCCTCCCCTGGTAATTCGCCGACTTGCCGATAGCTCACATCCATCATCAAAACCGGCCGCTGAAGTCTATTCGGCGGCTGTTCTTTTTGTCGATATCAAGGGTTTTTCAGAGCTTGCGGAAAACTTAGCTGAGCGGGGATCAGAGGGTGCTGAAGAGCTTGCGCTTCTTCTGAATGATTGCTTCGGGCATCTCATCCAAATTATCACCGACCACGGCGGGGAGATAACCAAGTTTGCCGGCGACGCATTATTGGCTATTTGGCCAGTGCCCACAGACCTCTCCAGGGTGGGGCGAGCTGCCAGGGACATGCTCGCTGATATGGTCTTGAGGGCGACACGATGCGCTTTTTCAATCCAGAGGAGCTCCGACGATCTACTCATACAACGGAACAGGGGCTCTCTACTTCAGATCGGTGTCGGTGCTGGGGATATCTACGTCGTGCACTTAGGAGGGGTTCTGAATCGATGGGAATATCTTCTTTCGGGAGAACCGTTGGTTCAAATGAGCTTGGCTAAGGATCTTGCTGCGTCCGGAGATGTAGTTCTTTCTCCGGAGGCTTGGGATCTTGTTAAATTTCAATGCTCAAGCGAACAAATCAGCGGCGGGTTCGTTAGGCTTCAAGACACCGACGATAGTTCGTCGATTCAACCTGCCGCGGTTGCCCGAATAAGATGCGACATGGTTGAGGGATTGAGAACCTATGTCCCGGCGGCAATAACGCGTCGATTGGAGGCGGGCTTCGGGCAATGGCTATCTGAGATTAGGCACTTGACAATTCTCTTTGTGAAGCTGCCTGGATATGGAACATCCATCACTCATCCCTATGCGACAACCGTTCCTGAGGCCCAGGCCGTAATGCAGGCCATGCAATCCTCGCTCTACCGCCATGAAGGGAGTATTAATAAGTTCAACGTTGATGATAAGGGCATCACTCTCGTCGCTGCGATGGGTCTACCTCCACTGTCCCATAAGGATGATGCTGCCCGAGCCGTTCACGTTGCCCTTGACATGCAACGCGCTCTGAAAGCGCTTGATCGTCCGTGTGCTATCGGTATCGCCACAGGATGGGTATTCTGCGGTCCAATTGGCAATGAAAACCGGCGGGAATATACAGTCGTCGGAAATAGTGTAAATCGCGCTGCAAGCTTGATGCAGGTCGCCGAGCTACGTAGAGCTGAAGATGGTCTACCTTCCTATGCTTTATGTGATGAGGCTACATTCGAGGGAGTTGGTAGCAGTATACAAGATGAGTCGCTTCATGTCAGCCAACTTGTATTCGAACATTTTTCCGGCGTGAAACTTAAAGGTAGAAGATCTCCGGTAATCGCATATCGACCGCGTTTGCGTCGATCAATTGCTCCAGTTGTTGCCATGTCGATTGCGGTGAATGGTTCAATTATTGGCCGCCAAAAAGAACGCGAAGTATTCAATGATCATCTACACGCTCTCTCCCAGTCAGATTCATTCCTAAGAGTACTAGTGTTCGAAGGCGAAGAAGGGATCGGAAAAACCGCATTCTTACAGGCGTGTATGAGCGATACAGCTTCTCAGGGTGTCCGGTTCTATAGAGGGAGTGGAAAAGAATCAGAACAGAACACGGCGTACCATGCCTGGAGACCTATCTTCAGGGAGATCTTCGACATCGACGTGAGGGTCGACGATGTTAGAAGCCTACGAAACAAGGTTCTGCGAAGGTTACCAACCTTACCGGGCGAGAAGGGTTTTCCTGCTCTGGCCCTTCGCCTAGCGCCGCTTCTTAACCCTGTACTTAGTTTGGAATTCGCTGAAAATCGGATGACCAAGGCGATGACTCCTGAAATAAGGGAACAGACAACGCGCCTGTTCCTAGTGCGATTACTTCAGAGATCATTTTACGATTCGCCAAAACGCAGCCATCAGACCCATGCAATATTTCTCGATAATGGCCAATGGATAGATAATGATTCTTGGCGTCTAGCAGTCACTGTGAAGAACCTTGTTAGACCTTTGCTGCTTGTGATCGCTTCTCGTCCATTGCATCATGATGCCCTGGGTCGACCAGTTCACTCAGCTTGCGCTGAGCTTTTGAACGAGCGCAACCTGGAGCGTCTCAGAATAGACCAACTGTCACGAGCTGACATGGAAGCCGTACATTCAGATCTGGTCGCGCCTTCTACCATGTCGGAGGAGCTTTCTGAATCTCTCTGGAGAAAATGTGGCGGCAATCCCTTCTTGGCTAAACGCTTGATTCATCATTGGCGAGCATTAGGTCTGATTAGCGCTCCCGCCCCTGAGACTATCCAGATAGATGCCTCGATAGCAGCAGGGGAGACTCCAGTTCCAGGTCCTGTTCAAAAGCTTATCGTCGGACGAATCGATAGTTTGCGGCCCGAGCAACAGATGATAGTCAAAGCCGCCAGCCTCCTTGATCGCTCATTTTCAGAAGGCGATCTACTGCAACTGATGAGGAAAACTAGCAATGAGATGGACCTTTCGGATGCCCTGCGTTCACTAGTTAGTTTGCGGTTCCTCGACATCGCTGGTCAAACGCCAACCGAAAGCTACCGATTCTCATATGAATTAATTCGCGACGTAACGCGGGGATTATTGACGACGGATCAACTTAAGACTTTTCAAGCCGTCGATCTGATGGCGTCATAAACTCTCTGTGGCGTAAATGGAATAGCCCTAACGCGAACGCCGGTAGCATCGAAGATGGCGTTGGCGATGGCAGGAGCCACACCATCTTTTGGTATCTCGGCAATCGCCTTCGCACCAAAGGGGCCTGTAGGTTCATATGTCTGCACAAGTATCGTTTCCATCCGGGGCATCTCATCGGAGCGATAGATATGGTAGGGTCCAAAGCGATTGTTTATTAAGTCACCATTGTCCGAATAAGCCATCTCCTCGCAATGACCATAACCCAAGGCTTGGGTCATCCCTCCTTCAACCTGGCCGCTTGCCGTTAAGGGATTGATTGGGACACCGGCATCAACCGCCATAACTAGTCTCGTAACTGTTACCTGTCCTGTCTCCATGTCGACTTCCACTTCCGCAAATTGACCTGCGAAAGGTGGCGGGGAATCCATGCTGACGAATGAAGCAGTGGCCATTATCTGTCTTTGTTGATCCTCGTGGAGAGAATGTAGGGCTATTTTCTCAAGCGATATGGATCGTCCATCCGGTGCAATAACCTTCCCCTTGGATAACCTGAAATCTATCCAACTTTCCATATCAAGCATCAGTGCGGCTCGCTTCCTAATCTGATTGGCCACATCTCCGGCTGCCTTCATGACCGCGGTTCCAGAAACAAAGGTTGTGCTGCTGGCATAGGCTCCTGTATCGAAGGGAGTCATATCGGTGTCACTGGAGTAGATAATGATCCTGGCTAAGGATACGCCAAGGACCTCGGCCGCAATCTGGGCTAACACCGTGTCCGAGCCGGTCCCGAGATCAGTGGCTCCAACCAACACATTGAATGAGCCATCATCATTTATCTTGATACTTGCGGCACCCATATCTAGTCCGGGAATTGCCGTTCCGTGCATGCACATGACGGCGCCTAATCCCCGTCGGACGTGTGGTTTTCCCGGTACGGAATGCCAACCAGGATTGTATTTCTCGTTCCAACCAATAGCTTCCATGCCCCTTGAAAAACATTCATTCAGACCACAAGACTGGATAACTGGTTCAAATTCAATGGTCTCTTTCTCATCCTCTCCAAGTAAGGGTGCGATCGGCATCGTATCACCAGCCTGGACCCAATTCTTCTTCCGAAATTCAATCGGATCGATACCCATGGCGTGAGCGATTTCGTCCATATGGCTTTCCAGAGCGAATTGAGCTTGCGGACCACCATATCCCCGATAGGCGCCTGCGACAGGAAGATTGGTATAGACTACATCACAATCAAACTTACGATTGGGACAGTTATAGCTGCTGAGGCCACGCAATCCAGTCACAGTTTGAACCGTTAACCCATGTGTGCCATATGCTCCCGTATTGCCAACCACCCGCATCGTCATGCTATGTAGGGTACCGTCAGCCAATACTCCGGTCTTATATGTAATGGTCTGGGGGTGCCTGGTTCGGCTACTCTGAAACTCTTCCTGTCGGGTAAGCTCGAGGCGGACCGGTCGACCCGTGGCGATGGAAAGGTGCCCCACGATGTCCTCAAGGAGCATTTCTTGCTTCACGCCGAATCCACCCCCGATTCGTGGCTTGATGACGCGGATCTGGCTTATGGGCAGTCCAAGTAACGGTGCGACCATACGCCGCACGTGAAATGGTACCTGTGTAGATGTGCGGATTACGAGCCGCTCATTTGAGTCCCACCAACTGATGGATATATGGGGTTCAATCGGAGCCGGTTGTACCTGATGAACGCGATAAGTATGTTCGAAAACGCGATCCGCTTCCCGAATACCCTGAGCAACGTCGCCAACTTCTGCCTCAATATGGTGGACAATGTTTCTCTCGGAATTATGAATGCCTTCCGTGTCGTCCTCATCATGGACTACAGGTGCACCCTCTTTTATGGCCTCATTTTCATCAAACACATGGGGCAGAATTTCGTAGTCGACGTAGATCAGCTTCAGGGCTTCCTCGGCGATTTCAACTGAGTCGGCAGCGACGGCAGCCACCCTATCGCCCAAGAATCGGACTTTGTTGTCAAAACTAACCTGATCGTGCGGTGGAGGGTTTGGGTATGACTGGCCGCCGGATGCGTATTTGATGCGTTTGATGTTCTTGTAGTGGATGATGGCTCGCACTCCTGGTAACTCCAACGCCGCCCTATCATCTATATCTCTGATACGAGCATGAGCATGCGGACTGACCAGCAATTTTCCATATAGCATTCCCCGCATATCAAAATCATCGACAAAGGCTGGATTACCTTTCGCCAGTTGCAACGCGTCTACCTTGGTCTCGGGTTTGCCAACTACCTCGGTTTTGGGAACGCCGCTCTGAAGAAGAATATCCGTGCGCGCCCGCACGTCTGTATCCGTCTGCTCGCCTCGACCACCAGAAGCCATCTCCGGGCTGTCATCCTCTCTATCTTGGCTAGGGGGAGTCTCGACGAGATAGCTCGCATCGACGATCATCGGTCCTTCATAGGGTTCGACCTCTTCTCCTCTCATATAAGCGGCCGCCCTTAGAATAGCCTCCACCGGTTTCACATACCCAGTCTCTCGGCACAGGACGCCGGAAAGGGCATCGCGCACCTGGGACTCGGTCGGACTTGGATTCCGCTCCAGGAGCTCTTTTGCCGCTAAGATCATTGCTGGGGTCGAGTAGCCAGATTGGATCGCGCCAGTTTCCATGAATGCTCTCTGGATCGGATGGATTTTTCCGATTGCTGGAGACACGCCCTCGATAGTTTCTATCTCGTGCCCAATAGCCTGGCCCACCAGGATCGTATCGCTGGAAACCAGTCGGCCGTCAAAGAGTATGGCGCTGGCCCCCGTCTCACCACTGTCACTACCGTACCTAACACTGTAGTAGCCTGCTCGTCTCAGCGCGTTACGGAGAATTTCTGTGCTTAGCGAATCAACAACAACATCTTGCTCGTTTATGCGGAGAGTTATGCTCATGGTATTCTCGTCTTATTTCTTACCTAATAGGCTATTTACCAGATAACGGCAAAGTACCAAGATTAGTACCGCTACCATCCGTCTGTAACGTCCAATTATATCATCGAAATCGAGGATCGAGGTGAATTGGCCTGAACTATTCAAGAGCCTTTACGATCCAATGGTCAGTTGAAAAACGATATCTCTGGCGTTTCTAGGGAGATATGAACCATCTTACTGAGGAAAAACACCATTATTTCCTCGATAGAAATTAAGATTCTTTTGAAGTCTAATCTACTGTAGTAAGAACGGTTCATAGTCAACATAACGAAATGAGGGCTATAATTCAAGGGTTGACGTCGCGTAATCGATTCAGCTGACTCCCGTAGTAATGCATACCAAGACAGGGCAAACTTGAAACCGGTTCCAGTTACGAATTAATATCTGGAATTTGGATTATGGAGCAAAGGCAACCTTTGTCCTTATCCTGATGGATTTATCGCTTTTTACCGTGGTGGCGTCGTTTATCGAGATTATTACGCGGTGGCATTACTGATCATCTTCTATTTTGTTAATGGTTGAAGTATCAAATGAATCGAGGTTTTGATAACATCCCGACCGAGGGCACGGGGGCATTCAGCGGAACGTTTGCGGTGCGGATTAGCGGTTGTTATAATTTTCGATACGCCACCCTAGCTCAATCGGTAGAGCAATCGCTTCGTAAGCGATAGGTTATGAGTTCGAGTCTCATGGGTGGCTTGTCTTGATAGCAAGCTCTAGGTTCTGCCTGGAGCTTTTTCTTTATGCGCCGGTCATATAATCGTGTTACCATAACGAAGGTCAGTTGTAACTTGAGTCCTGCTTTCAAAGGGGAGAAAGTTGATGGCTAATGCAAGGCCGATCGTATTTGGAGTAGCTGGCGGTACCGCATCGGGCAAGACGACGGTAGCGCGTAATGTGCTCAAAGCTGTAGGAGCTTCCCAGGTGGCTTACGTCCCCCACGATGCTTACTACAGGGATATGAGTTATTTACCATTGTCAGATAGGGCTCGCCTCAATTATGATCACCCTGAATCTCTCGAGACGGAGTTGCTAATCGAGCATATAAAGCAGCTACTGGAATACCGCCCAGTACGTATTCCGGTTTACGATTTCACCGATCACAGGAGGACCGAGCAGACCAAACTGGTCGAGCCGAGCCCGATTATTCTAATTGATGGTATATTGATTTTTACTAACGGCCCGCTTCGAAAGCTGATGGATATTAAGATTTACGTGGACACCGATGCTGATGTAAGGTTTATACGCCGGTTGGAGCGGGACATGAACGAGCGCGGCCGATCGTTGGAATCTATCATCAAACAGTATATGGAGACTGTTAGGGTCATGCACCTGGAATTCGTCGAGCCCAGCAAGCGTTATGCCGACGTCATCATCCCCCATGGCGGGTTGAATCAGGTAGCCATGGACATGGTTGTGGCCAGGTTGATGGCGATGTTGCAGGTGGATGGAGCTTAAACTCTGGGTATCAGCTTTTCTACCTTGAGGACAAGTTTTGGTTCTTCGAGGTATGACGTCCCAATAGCATGGAAGAAGTAAAAAACAGCGAGATAACCTCTAACCGTCGTACAGCGGAAGATAGCAAATCACGTCGTCTCCTCGCGGTTACTCTGCTCCTGGCCTTCGCTGCTGTATTTATGGTCCAAGGGCCTAGGATAATAGACCCTTTCGCCGTGGAAGAGGATTTCCGCAGCGGTGCATGGGTATACTGGCGCGAGAATCCCGAAATAATCGGGAGCAATTCGAACGTCATCGATATCGGGCCAATAAGCTTTTACAATAATACCAGGGGACCTGCATATGGTCTTTTGTTTGAGCTGACGAATGCGGTGCTCGATCCAATCCTCGTTAGCAAACTTCTGGCATTCCCGCTCCTTCTGGCTTCAGCATATTATCTCTTTCGAATTGGGGAGGAA
>JBARZW010000059.1:0-1987 GCA_049650305.1 Promineifilaceae bacterium (SeqCode) | reverse complement strand
CCTGGTGATCTGGCAGACCAGCGGGACATCCCCGGAGCCTCAAGGTCGACCTATGAATGCACTGCTCAGGTTGATCCCTCTTTGCAAATTCAGATTAATAAGGTCGTCGATGTTCCCATTATATTCTCCGGGACCACGGTCACGTACACGATCACCATTACCAACCCATCTACATCGACCTCAATCGAGAATGTCGTCGTAAGCGACCCTGACGTGGGTGATTGTACACCTAGTCTCTCTGTCCCGATTCAACTCGACCCTCTTGCCAGCCAGGAATATATCTGCCCGGATGTACTCGTAACCGGGAATACCGTGAATACAGCTGTGGTTACAGCGCAATTTTCTATCACGAACATCACCACAGTCTATGCGCCTGAGGACACGAATAGTCCGGTCTCGAGCAATATGCTTGAGAGTACCGTGATATTGACTGCTAGCGACTCGGCATCGGTAATGGTCTCTTCGTATAACACCTACATCCCGCTGCTGTTGACCGATACGGGTTCGCTGGCGCTACCCACATCTACCGCACCGATGATGAGTTTGTCAATCGCGGTTGCTGGTATGGGGATCGTTTTCGCCGTACGAAAACGACGTCGATGAGCTTCTGGGCGAATTGTGTTTTCGGCTCACGGCTGACCGAACTAACGGCGATGAACCGGACACTATAGTCAATCTGTAGAAGAGATAGCCCCTGGTCGTCTGTCCGGGGGTTATTTTGTTGTTCAGCCAATCACTTCAGTTTTGCCACAGCCTATTGTGTTCCGGACTCGGTTTTATCAGCTACTACGGACTCATCCACCGTCGTTCTGCCCCTCTCATCCTCAATGTGAATAACGGACGGAATAAAAAACAATCCGATCCCGGCCGCGAGACAGGCCAGACCGGAAGCTAAAAACCAGATCCGTATGTCGACCCAGTCGCTCAGCGGACCCGCGATTAAAAGGCCGATCGGGGACGTTATGGCCAAGAGGCTGCCCATCATCGTAAATACACGAGCTTGCATGTCGGGATCAACATTTGCTTGCATGATTGCCAGGATGGGTCCGTCTACGAAAGGGATCACGAAACCCATGACGAAGGCGCTCACCAAGGCAAGCCAGAACATAGCGCCTGGCGTTAGTCCAAGCAGCAGCAAGCTAAGACCCATGAAGATGATGCCGATTAATGATGTGTATATCCGACGATGGAATCCTCCCCAAACGCCAAGAATCACCCCTCCCAATAGCATGCCAACACCGCTCACACCTTCCATGAATCCCAACTGGGCGGCGCCCCCTCCGAAGTGATTCTTGACCAAAAGGGGCAGCAGGGTAAAGGCCGGTGTGAGGACTAGATGGATGATCATGGCCGCGCCGATGATAGCCACGAGGCCACGCCAGCCTATTACATAGCGAAAACCGACGGCTAGATCGCTCCAGATACTTGTCTTCTCCTCCCCTTGAGCAGCCCGTTTGGGCTGGGGTATGAAGACGAATAATAGCGGTATGATTGCCAGTACGGCCGTTCCCACGTCGATGGCCATCACCTGGTACATGAGAAGGGCCTCTACTGCCAGAGCTCCCAACAATGGCCCTACTATTGCCAGCACGCCATTCAGGGCCTGGTTGACTCCGGCGACTCGGGTTAAATGTTCATCAGGCACCATCAATGATGTGGAGGCCTGCATCGCAGGCCAGTGGAAGCTGCCTGCCAGAGCACGAATGAACATGAGGGCATATACGTGTCATATCTCGATACTATTGCTCCAAAACAAATAGCCTAAAATCAGGGCTCCCAAGGCAACCGTCGCGTCGGCGAAAATCATAACCAACCGGCGGTTCCAGCGGTCGACGTAGGCGCCTGCTATGGGGCTCAGCAAGATCTCGGGTACGAGAGCGACGATAGTTGCAGTTGTCAGCACGGTGGCCTGATCTGTTTGCAAAGCCAGCCACCAAATAAGTGCGAATTGGACTACCCGGCTACCCGCAAGAGAAAGCGCCTGCCC
>JBARZW010000058.1:0-2985 GCA_049650305.1 Promineifilaceae bacterium (SeqCode) | reverse complement strand
TGGCGAGCGGATGAGGTTCACTCGGCCCTCGACCTGCTCACTCCGAACCACAGGGCGACTGTCGAGTTAGCATTTGTCCATGATATGTCTTACGCGGAGATATCGGAAGTACTCGACTGCCCGATTGGTACGGTGAAGAGCCGGATGAGTCACGCTATCAAGCAACTAGGCCGGATACTGAAGGCCCAGGGGCTGGAAGAAATATAGGATTGCAGCTTTGAATTCTCGGCTACGAGTCCGGTTAATCGGATACCTTCCGGAATATGTGAACGGCACGCTGGGTTCACCACTCAAGTGGATCGTGGAACGCTGGCTCGTGAATGATGCCGAAGCCCTCGAGGAGGTAAAGCGTCTTCAGATGATGCGTGCAATGGTACGCGTCCAATCTCAAGCAGATCCCAGCCCGGCAATTTACTCAAAGATAGCCGCAACGACACAATCCACAGCTATCGAGCGGGTTAACACATGGCGACCTTCCTTGATCTGGATACCGATCGTCGTGTTGCTTATTCTGACCGGAATCCTTGTTTGGCGTGTACTGCCTCCCGGTCTCGAACTGCAATGGTCCGTGGAAGGTGAAGTCCCTACGACCTTTAGGGTGTATAGGGCGCCAGCTGAATCAGCAAAAGCCGATGACTTTACCCTGATAGCTGAATTGGACGCTGAGGACGGTGTTCTCGAATATGGATTTACTGACCTTCGTCTTATTCCCGGTCGACAGTTCTCTTACCGGGTGGAGGGGTATAGCCACACAGGGCAGCTTGCTATTAGCCAGGCCATGGTCGGTGATTCCCTCGAGGCCTTGCCAGGGCAATTGCTTCTCCTTTTTGTTGTCGGTGTAATCGGTTTTGGCATCTTCGCTGCCGTACGGCAGTTTATTCCAATCCATGTAGGTGGCGAAAGATATTCCATTCTGTGATGAAAATACGATGCGTATAATAGCCATAATCTTAATCAACCAATGTCTGTGCTTAATAGGAGGTAATATATGAAGAGGAATAGGGTTTTCTACATCGCTCTGGCAGTCGGACTCCCGATGACTATTGCGCTTTTGTTGATAGCCGTTGTATCCCCTGTGAGGGCAGCTCCTCCTCCAGGTGTGGTTATTTCCCAATGCGCCAATGGAGAATCTGGTGGAGAACCATATTGCGATGGTTCTGGAGACACCGGCTGGAGATCAGGTAAAGTCGGGACTAATAATTCGTATTACCAGCTTGGGGATTTTATCGCTTACCGATTTATCCATGAAGACCTGGTGGTCAATAATCGATATTGTTTCGGTATGTGGTGGGATATTGCCAAGGCCGAACTTCCGGCTATCGATTATATCTCAACCTATAGCGACTATCTAGATCTCGCCAATCCATTATTCGGGACGGGAATTCCTACGACGACACCCCCGGTCAGAACCGATATCCCAGCCGATCCAGTTCTCCAACCCCCATTCTACTTGAACGTACCCGGAGAGGGCTTTACCGGTACGTTGCTCCACGGCCCTGTTGGTACCGATGGTTCTCAGGGTGATTTGACCTTATGGGGCGGAAGTAACCTTGTTGCCAAGGACTATTCGCTAACCGCAGCAAGCGCTATCACGGTTAATCTATATGATGCCTCGCAATCGCTTGAATATTGCTTCACTGCCGTTGGGACCGAGGCAGTCCTGGCCTGGGGTGGACATATCGCCGTTCCAGCCGAGTGGCAGAAGTTAGATAGGCCAACAGGATCTCCCTATCACATGAAGACTGGTACAACACCCAATGACTTCACAGATCCGAGGTCAACTGACAGTGATTTGGCAGAGTATCCATCTTCAGTTCCAGATTTCCCACCAGCGGCCGATGCTGACCATCACAATATCGGTAGCCAGGATATACAGCTCAGCGTCAGTGAGCCAACGGCGATCACTTTAGAGAGCGTATCAGCTGGTGATAGCAGCGACGGATTAACCTTGGCCCTGATCGGCGTGGGTTTAGTAGCCTTGGCTTCGGCCGTTGTTATACTGTTCCGTAGGCAACGTATCCAGACGAGTTAACTACCAGTTCTACCCCATTCAGGGAAGGACTGAGCTGACAATCGAAGAATCTGAAAGGGCCGCATTGAATGCGGCCCTTTTCTATCTATCTCCTCCACGATTTTCCTCCTCTAGACGGAAGGTAATTATCACCTGACTTAGACGAGTGCCCCAGGGATTTCAACTAACCGGCGTCATCCTATTAAGCAAGGACCTCATCTGCACCTAGATCTGTACCTTCTCAGGATTCTTCTGGCGAGATCTGTAATGCAATTCATCAACCTCCCCAAGTCAAATAACAGAGTATAGGCTTTTAACGGACTACAAGTTAAATTGGAGACAGGCCAGGTGTGGTGACTCTAGTACAATGGATTTACATGCATCTTCTACCTTGGCAATAGATGCTTGTTGGAATTCGATAGTATTGGGGGAATGGATCTCTCCTGCGACGGTTTCTGAGGATATGGCTGCTGAACGAGGATGTTGCAGTTATTATGCTATCTCACCACATAGATAACTTTCCACTGGCGAGCAGCATCATTGGAATAAAAAAGACTACCCCTGGATTAATAGCAAGGATTATCGCTTCGCCATGGCTTATTGCACACGGCGAAGCGATATTGGCACGCCTGCCACCTACTGTTCTTCGGCCGGGTTGCGACGATAAAGAACAAAGCCTAGTGTCGATATAGCTAGCAGAATGGTAAAGGCAACAAACGGTACAAGTGTCTGCCTTGTCCTAGCCGAAACCGATACGAGATCGATAGCTGTCGGACCAAATCCCCGGATATGGTCCTCGACCTCACCGCCGACAGCGGCACCATATGGCGAGGGGCTTTTGCCTTGGTACCAGGAATCGTAACACAGTTCATCAACCAGCGGAGTGATACGAAATCGCATGACCAGGCTAACATCATGGATTTCGTTCTCTGGCAAAGGGAACTCCTGTAACATCGTGCCAGTCAGTACAACAG
>JBARZW010000057.1:0-1603 GCA_049650305.1 Promineifilaceae bacterium (SeqCode) | reverse complement strand
TTTTCGCTAGATGACCTCATACCTGGGGCCGTCATTGCTGCCTTTTTGTTTCCGAACATTTTAGTCCATAACATTTGAAGAAGATTCGCCGGCGCAGGGCCGGTAAAAATATAGACCCCTCCTTGTTTTAGCGCGTCTTTACAACTTGAAAATGAACTCTTGGCGACGGCGTCAAAAATGATGTCATAGGTCTGGCCGGTTTTGGTAAAATCTTCCTTTGTGTAATCAATAACCTTATCGGCTCCCAGAGATTTCACCATTTCCATATTTGTGGTACTACATACCCCGGTGACTTCCGTTCCAAAGTACTTGGCAAGCTGCACCCCAAAAGTGCCTACCGATCCAGAAGCGCCATTGATAAGGACTTCCTGCCCGCTCTGAATATTCCCCGCATCTCTAAGGAAGTTTAATGCTCCGAATGCGCCATCACAGACGGCAGCGGCTTCACCATAGTTCATATTGGCCGGCTTTATTGCCAGCGGCCCGTCTTCAGGCAGACATATGTACTCGGCATGAGCACCATATTGAGTACCGGTAGATGCAAAAACTTGATCACCTTCCTTGTATCGCTTCACATCTTTGCCAACTGCTTCAATTTCTCCGGCTAATTCGGTCCCCGGTATTTGTTTTTTTGGTCTTCTGAGGCCCGTGACAAATCTTGAAATAAGCGGTTCTCCCTTTCGATTTACAGGGTCCGTTGCGGTTACTGTTGCCGCATATATCCTTATCAGAACTTCATTGTCCTTGGGAGTAGGTTTATCTACCTCTTTGAGCTGAAGAACATCCGGTGGTCCGTATTCTGTGAATACAATCGCTTTCATGAGTCTCCTCCATATCTACTTCGATTCGGATACCTACAGCAATAAGCTCAGGCACCAGTCTCCCTAGAAAGATACGCTTCCTTGACACCGATCATTCGGATGACTTCGCCTGAGGAGTTCGTCGTCACATCCGGCGTAAGGTTGCCACGATAGCGCAGATCGCCACTGCTTCTCAGAAGGGCGTACACTAAGATATTCACCGTCAACGCGAAACGGCTAGCTTACCTACTTCGCCAGCTTAAAGCATGGTAGATCTGGCAACGAATGGCAAGTGATGAATGTAAGGTGGCGAAACGAAGAAAATCACAACAGCTACAGAGTCGACAATAGTTAGTACGTGAATAGAGACTTTCAATGGGCTACTGACGATCAATGCGGTAAACAGCCGTCGCGACTTTGCGGCTGGCAAGGGGGAATGAACAAATAAACTCGGTCAGACAACCAGGGCTAGAAAAAATGGGCGCTAACGGACTCGAACGCCTAAGCTGAGTCCGCTCAGCTCCTCTCCGGATGTGAACACTAAAAACGGAGAACACGTCATTAATGTCATTCTACTCGTGGTAGAATCCTTTAACAAAGGGCAATTTTGAAAGGAACCGTGGGGTCTCATTTGCAGCATTAGTGCAAATCAGCCTCTCGGAGCATAAATGATATATTTTGTCGATATGACACAGCCACCAAACCATGTGTCAATACTGTAGGATTCGGATTCCAAATGAGACCTTGTCAATTGATAAACTCAACATCCCGAACCGACCAATAGGATAGTAAAGAACCTCGTC
>JBARZW010000056.1:0-1606 GCA_049650305.1 Promineifilaceae bacterium (SeqCode) | reverse complement strand
AAAGCCTATGAACAAGCCCTGCTCTTTTTGAGAGATGTAGAGGATTATCCAAGGACGGCGCGAACGCTGATGAAGCTGGGCCTGACTTATCACAACATTTTTGCCTTTGCTAAATCGCGTCAGGCTTACGACGAGGGCTTCGCCGCCTCGCAGCGCGCGGTCGGTAGCGAGATCTCGTCCGCGCAGTCGTTACCGGAGGCACCCCACGCCTATCGCATTTCTGCTGCAATCGTTCCTTTGACATTGGATCCATCGAGCGTCACCGATAACTGGTCAAGTGGTCTTGTCAACCTTCTTTTTAGCGGACTACTGGAGCTGACCGCCGGTGACGCGCTGGTGCCCGATGTCGCCCAGAGCTGGGAAGTGTTGGCCGGAGGGACCCGCTATGTGTTCCACTTGCGAAAGGACGCTTTCTGGAATGACGGCAGCCAGGTAACCGCCGATGACTTCGAATTTTCCTGGATGCGCGCGCTTGACCCTGGCAATCAGGACAGTTTAGCCAGACTCCTATATGACATCAAGGGTGCGCAAGCCTATCATAGTGGAGAGATAGAGGAGCCGGCCGGTGTCGGGGTCAAGGCGGTCGACGAGCATACACTCGTCGTTCATCTCGAGAGCCCATGTAGTTACTTTCTGCAGCTAATGGCACTGAGCGTAACCAAGCCAGTTCCCCGCAAAGTCGTCGAACGTTTCGGTTCGGAATGGACCGAAACGGATAAAATTGTGACCAATGGCCCTTTTAAGATTCGGACCTGGTTGCCTGACGAGTGGCTGGTATTTGAGCGCTATGCTGGCTATCATGGCCGCTTCAAAGGCAATGTTTCGGTAATTGAGGTCTCCATCGCACCGGCAGACACCTTCCTGGAACGGTATGAACGCGACCTTGTCGATATGGTCAATCCCTATTACCCTTCGGTAGAAGAAGGTCACAGGGCGGTCCAGCTTCACCCTGATGAATACAGATCTGAACCAGGTGCCGGATCACTGTACGTGACCTTCAACGTTAAAAAACCCCCGTTTGACGATGCCAGGGTGCGCCAGGCCCTGGCTCTGGCCATGGACCGGGAAATCGTTGTCAGCCGGGCCAGCAAGGGAACCAGTTTCCCCGCTACGGGTGGTTTCGTGCCTCCTGCGATTCCCGGTCACGTGCCCAGCATCGCCTTACCCTACGATCCGGATTTGGCTCGGGAGAAATTGGCCAAGGCTGGTTACCCCAGCGGAGATGGTTTCCCCGTTATTAACCTTTTGGTCAGTAATGGCCACAACATCGGAAACATGTTCGGGTTGTTCTGTGATTATTGGGGAAATATACTTGGTGTTCAAATAAAAACAGAGGTGGTCGACTTCTATACCATTTTAGATCTTCAGATAAACAACCCGCCTCCGATGTGGGTCAATGGCTGGGGTGCCGGCTATCCCGATCCCGACGACTTCTTACGGGCCAGCGTCTGGCCGAGTAGCAGCAACTGGCGGCACCAAGCCTACGAAGCCCTGGTGAACGACGCCAGGCGCACAGCCGATCAGGGTCAACGGATGGCCATCTACCGGCAGGCGGAACGCATTTTGGTAGAGGAAGCGCCTATTATCCCTGTCAGTTATCACCGGT
>JBARZW010000055.1:0-2992 GCA_049650305.1 Promineifilaceae bacterium (SeqCode) | reverse complement strand
CAAGTCGATTACTCCCTGATTAGAACCGTTTTCTAATCAGGGAGAGAACTTGTTCACTTCCTGGGGATTACTTGGTTCTGGAGGATTTCCGGTTCCTTGAACCAGAGCGATGTAATCCTCGCTTAGAACGATTTAGCCGCGGATCTATGGTGGGTAGATCCAAGTGCGTGAGTGACACTCTTGGACTGGGCGATTGGGCAGTCCAGGTCCAGGCTAGTTCTCCCGCGAATCGCTCTTTAAGGTATAATCCCTGCCTGATGTGATTGATTCCAGGAACGTTTTCCGGGTAAGACTTAGATGGTTTCAACCCCGCAAACGAAGCTGAATCTCCGATAGGACGCAATCCTCGCAGAATTTCGATCTCGGAATGAACAGATCCAAAAAGGAGACAACAAGAATATGTCTTTTTCGAAGATAAAAATACCTGCCGGTGATAAGATCGTTTTTGCCGATGGAGACCTTGAGATCACCGACCATCCCATCGTGGCTTTCATCGAAGGGGATGGGATTGGCGTCGATATCACTCCCGCAGCGATGACGGTTTTGGATGCTGCTGTGGAGAAAGCCTATGGGGGCAAGCGAAAGATCGCCTGGATGGAAATCTATGCCGGCGAGAAGGCGAACGAACTCTATGGCACCTACATGCCTGAGGAAACCTTCGAAGCTATGCGTGAATTTGTGGTGGGCATAAAAGGGCCGCTCACGACACCCATAGGCGGTGGATTTCGTAGCCTCAACGTGACTCTACGCCGGGTCCTGGACCTTTATGCATGTGTCCGGCCTGTCCGCTACATGCCTGGCACGCCTAGCCCAATGGTTCAGCCGGAGAAGATGGATATCGTCATCTTTCGCGAAAACACAGAAGATGTCTATGCGGGCATTGAGTGGCCGGCTGAGTCAGGCGATGCGCGTCGACTTATCGAGTTCATGAATGATGAGCTGGGCCAAGATATCTCCCTATCCGCCGCCATCGGCATCAAACCTGTCAGCGAACATGGGACAAAGAGGTTGGTTCGCCAGGCTATTCAATATGCTATTGACAGAGGACGCTCCAGCGTGACCATTGTTCACAAAGGGAACATCATGAAATTCACGGAAGGCGCGTTCAAGAATTGGGGCTACGAACTGGCGGCCGAAGAATTCGGTGATTTTACGATCACTGAGGATGAACTCTGGGACCGCTACGATGGCACGGCGCCGGCAGGAAAGATCGTCATTAAGGATCGCATCGCCGACAACATGCTGCAGCAAATGCTCACCAGGACCGACGAATACGAGGTCATCGCCACCCTCAATTTGAATGGCGATTATATGAGTGATGCGGCGGCCGCTCAGGTCGGGGGGCTAGGTATGGCTCCTGGTGGAAACATTGGTGATGGGGTCGCCTTGTTTGAAGCTACCCACGGTACTGCGCCAAAGTACGCCGGACAGGACAAAGTGAATCCGAGTAGCCTTATCCTTAGCGGGGTGATGATGCTCGAGTATATGGGCTGGCAGGAAGCCGCTGACTTGATAGTTGTGGCCATGACCAAAACCATTCAAGACAAAACGGTTACCTATGACTTACACCGTCAGATGGAAGGCGCGAAGAAACTTAGCTCGTCACAGTTCGCGAAGGCCATCGTCGATAACATGTAGCTTTCCTGGACTACTAGTCGAATTTGTGTTTCCGGTAAGTCTGCAGATGAATATGGCAGGCCTGCTGAGCAGAGCTCAGCTTAGCAGAGCTCTGCTTAGTAGGAAGTATTCTTGGTGAGCCAAAGTAATCAGCCCACAAAAATCTTGACCATCGGTGGTTCGGACAGTGGGGGAGCCGCCGGTATTCAAGCGGATCTGAAGACACTGACGGTGCTCGGTGTTTACGGTATGAGCGTCATCACCATAGTAACCGCTCAAAACAGCCTTCATGTTGCCGATGTCTATCAACTCCCGCCCGAATTTGTGGCCAGCCAACTTGACGCTGTCCTATCCGACTATGGCGCCCAAGGGACAAAGACCGGCTTCATTGGCCAGGCCAGCCTCATTAAGGTGATCGCCGAGAAAATAAATGCGTACAAGCTGGCTAACGTGGTCATCGACCCAGTTCTAGTCAATCATAGAGGGGAGCCGATGTTTCCGGAGACGGTCACCCAGGCCTATATTGACCGGCTCTTGCCGGTTGCCGATCTGATTACACCAAATTTGCGAGAGGCGGAGCTTTTAACTGGGGTGAAGATCTTGAACGCGGCGAGCATGAACGATGCGGCGAATCATTTATTTTCAATGGGTTCTGGCAGCGTGCTCATTACGGGCAGACGAGTCGACGTTGATGTGGTCGATCTGCTCCTTGATGGAAAGACGATGACTGAATTCCGATCGCCGTGGATCGATAGCCCCAACAGACACGGGAGTGGCGACACGCTCTCGGCCGCTATCTGCGCCTTTTTGTCACTAAATTTCACCGTTAGCGAGGCCGTCGACAAAGCTCGGGAATATACCTTTGAGGCCATCAAGAGGGCTAGACAATGGCGTCTTGGGGCGGGTCACGGCCCAGTGAGTTCCTGGGGAAACAGACAGGTTTTAGAGCAAGAGCCTGCCGGTTCGAAAGATACATAGCTCGCACACTAATGCAGATAGTCGTTCACCATCGGTGGGGAGGTGCAAGGCATTTGCCAACCCTGATTTCGTCTGATATCCTTAGCATTCAGAACGTTTTGAATGCAAGGGACTAGCATGAACGAAAACCTGATCGCGGTGGAGGATAGTACTGTTGCAGGACTTGGACGTCTGGCCGGTTTCTTCGGTTTCAGCGAAGTAATGGGAAGGCTATACGGCATGCTACTTCTAAGCCCTGAACCGCTCAGTCTTGACGAACTAGCCGAAGGATTGCGGATCAGCAAGGGTTCGGTGAGCGTGAATATGCGCTCTTTGGAACGATGGGGTATGGCAAAAGAGGTATGGGTGAGGGGAGAGCGGAAAAAATTCTACATGGCTGAGTCCGATATGTGGACAG
>JBARZW010000054.1:0-21837 GCA_049650305.1 Promineifilaceae bacterium (SeqCode) | reverse complement strand
GCACTAGAGGCGCTTTGGCCGTTTGCGGGTCAGTTATTCGTTAATACCCCAGAAAGCCAGGTTCTAGTCGAAGCAGGCTCGGTTCCCGAACGAGGGGGTTTGAAACAAGAATGGGAACAGATCTTCATCCCATATCTTCAGGATTCAGGGCTTCACATTCCAGAAGAACAACTGATTTCCTCGCCAAGAAGTGATCATACTGAGCACTTAACGGATCTTTTAACGGAGATGCAGGAAGTAGCCAGATTGAATCCGTTGGCCCTATGGTAATTTCAATCGGAGCCTGCACGATATGACTCATCGGTAAGGTATGGCTATCGGAGAAGTCCAGCCATCAACCTCAACCATATTGGAAGCCCTCAATCGGGTAATGGATCCCGAGATACCGGTCATCTCGATCGTGGAGATGGGTCTGATTCGGCATGTGTCTGTTCGTAGGGATGGTGTAACTGTCAAGATGACCCCGACCTTTTCGGGATGCCCGGCACTCCACGTCATCAAAGCAGATATAGAAAATTGTATTCGCGATATGGGGATTGAAAATGTGAAGGTCGAGACCGTCCTCGATCCACCCTGGACGAGCGATTGGATATCGGATCTTGCTCGTGCTAAGCTGAAGCAATTTGGCCTGGCACCTCCGTCAAGACATGGCGGGCGTGTTGAACTAACGTTTTATGATACCGTGGTCTGCCCCTATTGCGACTCGCAGAATACGAATATAAAGAATGATTTCGGGCCAACCTTGTGCCGTGCGAATTGTTATTGTAACAATTGCCAGCAGCCCTTCGAGCAATTTAAGGCTCTCTAGGCGTTCTCAGCAACACCTTGCCCGAATTCAAGTAAGCTCCTCACACGTTCTTCTTCGAGTGCCTCAGCGTAAACGCGCAGTACAGGCTCCGTACCGGAAGGTCTAATTAGAAGCCAACTCCCATCTTCCAAGTAATACTTGACACCATCAGTGGTCTGTAATTCCTCAACCACGACTCCATCGATGCGTGCAGGCGAATCATCCACCAGCATCCGAACCATGCTGGCTTTTGAAACGGGGTGTGATAGCCGTAGGTCCTTCCGAGCGTAATAGGCGGGACCCACATCTGACAGCAGATCGGCAACCAATTCGTGCAAGGGGACACCTGCGTCCGCCATCACTTCCAGTAGCAGCAGACCCATTAGCACGCCATCACCCTCTGGAATGTGTCCCTGAACGCTCATCCCTCCCGATTCTTCGCCCCCCATGACAACATCACCCTTTAGCATTTCATCGGCTATATGGTTAAAGCCAACCGGGGTCTCCACCAATGCCAGGCCATGTTTCGCCGCCAGACGATCGACCATACGAGTCGTAGACACCGACCGGACAACTCGACCTTTCCAACCACGTTTTTCGAGCAGGTATCGAAGAACCAGGGCAAATATCCGGTGGGGATCGACAAATACTCCCTCGTCGTCTACTGCTCCGATCCGATCCGCGTCTCCATCAGTTGCCAAGCCAATATCCCAATGCCCGCCTTGAATAGTTGACATAAGCATCCCGAGATGCTTAACGATCGGTTCGGGGTGAATACCGCCAAACCCTGGATTCATCTCGTGGCGAATATTGTGCACGCGCGAACGTCCACGGGCTAACACCTCACCAAACACGCCACGGCCCGCACCAAACATGCCATCGGCTACGATACGTAACTCAGCCGCGGATATGGTGTCAAGATCAACAAGCGTGCTCAAATGTTCATAATAGGCCCAGGCTGGATCGAACCTTATGATTTGCTGCTGGGCCACCGCCGTATCGAAATCCATTAAGTTAGGCCCATGAGCCAATGCCAAGTTCCGTTCGAGGTGTTTTTCGATACGTCGGTTCTGATCTACACTTGCGCTTCCTCCGTAACTGGCCTTGACCTTCACCCCATTGTAGCGCGGAGCATTGTGGCTGGCGGTTATCATAATGCCGGCTGCGGCTTTTTTGTTGACCACCGTATAGCTGACTGCCGGAGTGGGCGTATCAGCTCTGGCAAGCCAAGTCTGAACACCATTAGCTGCCATCACGCGAGCTACCTCCGCCGCATATCGATCCGATAGAAATCGCGTATCAAAGCCGATAACCACACAGGGATCGGTGTCATTTTCCTCTCTTGCAAAGTCCGCTATTGCCTGAGCAACCAACCTTAGATTTCCAAATGTAAAGGTTTCACTAATTACGGCTCGCCAACCATCGGTTCCGAACTTAATCGTCATTTCGACTCCTTTTGGTCGTAAGAAATGCGGCTAAAATATGCATACATTATGTAAAATACCTGGCGAAAGACAAGTTTAGACCTAGGCAGCATTAATCAGAGGCGACAAATGTGCTGACCAGCACTTTATAGAATGGCGTTCTCACCGATGCGTTCACACGCTTGTGATCTGTGGCTGCCCACCAGCGACGAGCTAAATCCGATATCAGTCGGCGAAATTCGGTTCATTTCTTTATGCTCCATATTTTAGAATGAAGAGCAAGTCGTTGACATTCGTTCCCGTCGGTCCGGTGTGTAGGAGACCGCCTACTTGCGCGAAGAAGGCATTAGAGTCATTGTTCGCCAGATACTCATGTGGATCAAGGCCTTCAATGCGTGCCTCTGAAAAGGTCGATCCGGTGGCGAAAGCTCCGGCTGACGCCGTCGGACCATCTTCACCGTCGGTGGCGAAGCTGGCTATTACGACATTTTCAACTTCATCAAGGGCGATAGCGGCCGCGAGAACTGTTTCTTGGTTTCGACCCCCATGACCTTGGCCTCGCAGCGTTACGGTGGTCTCTCCGCCTAGTACCAGACAGGTTCCCGGACTTGCATCCCTGGCCAGCGACGCGGCTACCTTGCCGACCTCTCTCGCCTCACCTTCAAGATGACAAGTAAGCAATTGGGTTGAGAAACCAAGTTGATCAGCGGTTTCGGCGGCCGCAATCGCAGCTCTTCGAACATCCCCAATAATGCAATTGAAAGCTTCTGGAACATCCACATGCCCGGTGTCTTCAGCACGGCTAAGAGCGCTATCCAATCTCTTCACAACCTCTTCTGGCAGCGCATCGGCGATGTCGTATCTATCCAGGATAAGCCGGGCTGCTTGTGGGTCTTCCGTGATGGCTACGGTTGGACCACTGCCAATAACCTCCAGCGGATTACCAACGACATCACTCAGGATTAGCGATGCGCAAGCGGCCGGTGCGGCGAGCTGCAGTAGACCCCCTCCTTTGACAGAATCAATCTGCCGGCGAACGGAATTGAGTTCGTTGATCGTGCAACCGCTCGCCAGTAAAACGGCAACGAGCTGCTGCCAATCGGCAAGGGAAATTATCGGCCGGGTCAGTAGAGCTGAGGCTCCACCAGATATGAGACACAAAACCAGGTCTTTTTCCATCGTGCGCGCCAGCATAACCTCAATGGCTAAGGTAGCTTCAATACCACGGTTGTCAGATATCGGGTGGCTAGCCCTGAACACCTTGATTGATTCTGGCAGTCTCGGTCTATCCGCGGGGGGAAGTTTTCCCTCTCCGAGGTCCTTGGCAATGAGGATCCCCTGTTCGATTAAATCACCCAGGATTTCCCAGACCGCCATCCCCATTCTTCCGCTGGCCTTTCCTGCACCGACGAGAAACACACGGCCAGATCCGAGGTCAAATTCAGTAGAACCGATTGCTAGCCGCGTTCCATTTCGACTAAGCTTGCGTTGTATAGCTTTTTCTGGCTCAACTGCGCTCAAGGCAGAGCGGATCAATGCTTGAATATGCTGTGGGTATTCACTATAGAGGGGGACCAAGGTCTTCACAATAATAAGGTTATGTCAACTTAGGGGTGTACGGCTTGTGATGCCTCCTCCGCTGCCGAACGTGGCGATTTAGACAATGTAATCACTTGAGTTACCGCATTGCTCAATGCGTCCATCATCGCCTCGTTTGCACCTTCAGGAAACTGGTGAGCGTGTTCCGATGCCTCGCTGAAGAATTGGGTGAGAGAAATATTCACAGGCCACTGATTATACGCAGAACGACGCGCCGGCAGCTGTCCAGCCGCCATGCTCCACTCACCGATATTTGGACCCGAAGCAATGGATGCCAGCAGCTCCGAGGCTAACATCTGCCTGTCTGGATCCGGACTGCTTAGGGCCCACACCCAGCCGTTCACGAACGGCCTTAAGGCGCTATCGAATCCTGGAACACGCACTGGATCACTTTCTGGCATGCTTTCGCGATCGGACAGGTAGGCGCTTGCCTCATTCTGCACAAGATTCGCGTCGCCATCCACGAGCATCTGCCAGGCATCGCCAACCGTCACCAAATTAGCGCTTTCCCGCAGAATAACCTGACGAGTCGTTCCCCTATTGAATTGGCTGAGAGCTTGCGTTAGCGCGTCCACTTCCAGTACGGGTTGATTTGCTTCGTCCGTAAGCGTTCCACCGGCTGCCAGATAGAGCTGAAGCACCATTTCAGCGCCAGGAATTCCGTTAGCAGGGAAAGCAAATTGTGCATCTTCAACCTCGAGGAGGTCATTCCATGTTTCGGGGAGTGGCTCCGAGAGCAAAACGCCGTCATATACAAGATGATGCATATCAGTGAGAGAAAACGGATAACCGTAAATCCCTCCGTCAACCTGGCTGATTACACTCGCGGCCGGAAATAGATCATCTATCATCTCCTGACTGAGAAGCCCTTCCATCGGATAGATAAGCCCCTGCAAAGCCGCGCGATCCAATTCTTCCGATGGCAGCATAACTAAGTCTGGCATGATGTCCGGCGCGATGCTGCTCCCTGTGCGCAAATAACTCAGTATACCTCCAGGTCCTACCGGCACCTTGCCTTCAACACGTACTGTTAATTCTGGATGGCTGGCCTGGAAAGATGTGATCTGATCGGCCAATATCGCCCCGCCTTGCGGATCATTTAGGGGCGAAAATTGGCTGGCAATCCAGACGGTTATCGTTTCCGGAGATGACAGTCCGCTAGCCGGCGTTGATTGGTGGATTGTCATGAGAGTTGGCGTGGCGACCGGTGTCGGCTCTTCGATCTCTACGGTTAAAACTGGCTCCTCTGAATCCCCACCAAATAGCCCGCAGCCCGTGAGCAAAATCGATACTACCAGCACTATACCACCCAGTACGCGCATGCGCAGAGTATAGTTCAATTCAGCTGGCAGTCGAATTCTTGAAGGGGCCAGAGACATCTGGTAGCTACTTTACATAAATAACAATATTGGCCCCAAACATAAAACGGGGCGCAGGTTCTAGTTGCGCCCCCTTAACAACAATCTGCTCCATATAGCCAACAGCTAAGGCTGGTTCATAATGTTAATAACGCAGCAAGGCACCTATCTGACCAGCCTTTTCCAGATCCGGATTATCTCTGATCACCTCGACGGTACCTCCTTGCTCGAAGGTATTCGATACCGCCTCTTCAATTACATCGTCTACAGCGACAAGCTGGCTCTCGCCAAACGGCGCCGTATCGTTTTCATGGACGGTCAGGTATTTTGAATTCTCGTCGAAGTACCCCGGAGTCTGGTACCCATCGCTAATCACCAATGTCTGAACCCGCCCTTCTCCAACACTCCTTAGAGTTGGGTCCAAGCCGACTACGGCATTTCCCCCTTTAGCGGCGGTTGTAATCAGATTGCGTACTAGCTTCCCTTCTCGTTCAGTATTTGCCTGTTCAAGAAGACCCAGCGCTAGTTGATGTATTTCACGTTCTCCTGCGTTCATACCTACGGCGAACGTTCCGGCGATGCGACTCTGCAGCTGTTTAGATAGATTTTCGCGGAATTGGGGCACATTCTCGGCCGTTCCGCCCACAAACAACCTACGTATTGGTCTATTAGCAAAAAATTTCTGAGCAGCATCCGCCGCATCCCTCATATTTCTCAGGGCCACTTCCTCTTCGTGCCTGCCGCCTTGACCGCCTCTTTGTCCCGTTGCGGATGTCGCTCCACCACCTCTAGACGAACCGCCTCCAAGTTTTAGCTTGCGAACATCGTCGCCCATCGTTCCAGCAACTTTTTGCAGCTCTCCCATGTGATACTCGAAGAATCGAGCTCCAACTCGATCTACCACAATAACACCATAATAAGCGTAATAGTCTAACAAGTGGTAGAGTGGTTTTAAATGTGGTCTGCGACCAATCCGTAATCTGTTTCGAAAAGATAGGGCAGACGGATAGGCGCGGAAAAAATCACGGTCCGCGCAGGAGAACATAGCCAGACCCGGAATACCCCAGTCATGGGAGAAGTCGAGATAGGCTTCGATGGCTGAAGCATCGGCATCTAAACCGCTGATATCTTTTAGCATCGAACGCACATGCAACTTCACAGTTTCGCTGGTTTGCTGAGATGTATCGGCATCAAGATATAGGCTGAGCACCTCGGCGCCTTCTGCGTTAAACGCCAGCAATTCCTGTAGATCCTCCTGCGTGATCATTTTTACCTCCTTAGTCGCATAAACTGGTTGGTTCCTATGATTTTCAGGGCACTCATGTAGAGTCTCAAGATATTTGCTTTCACCGACTCTTTTTGCGCCATCACAGGTTGTTCAATAGGGTTAGATTACTCAGACTACTATTATGGCCTCGCCCCGAGCGTCAGCGGAACAATGATTGTTTCACCGTCACGAACAACTGACAGATTGACTGTCTGATCCACCTCCGTGTTAAAGACAAGATAGGCGATCAATTCCTCTGTATCTTGAACAAGCTGCCCGTCGATGGCCACAATAAGGTCGCCTCCTTGACGGTCGCTCTCACGGGCAGGAATGAGACCGGCATCATCAGCTGGCCCGCCGGATGTTACACCGGTAACGTAGGCCCCTTTGTATTGGGGCAAATTGAACCTGTCCTGTAAACTCAGATTCAGAGATTGTATTTGTACGCCCAAGTATGAGTAAACGTACTCGCCACGCTCAATCAGGGTAGGGACGATGCGGCGAACCGCATTTACGGGAATCGAGAAGCCAACTCCCGAATTAACGCCAGTTGTCGTACGAATCGCGCTATTGACGCCAATTACTTCCCCGTCAAGATTCACTAATGGACCGCCAGAATTACCCGGATTAATGGGGGCATCGGTCTGTACTACCTGCGGTAATGAATAGGAGCCGAGCGTGTTGTTTTCTGGCTGTCGTTGCGATTCGAGGCTCCTACCAAGCCCGCTGACGATGCCTAGTGACATTGAGCCTTGTTCAGCGAACGGGTTGCCAATGGCGATAACCAGTTGGCCTACAAGTAGCTGATCCGAGTCACCCAGGACAACAGGATATGAGCCGTCAGGCACTGAATCTACCTCGACAACTGCCAGGTCGCTATCGATATCTCGGCCGACAATCTCGGCTCGACGCCGGCTACCATCGGCGAAGATAACCTCGAAACTTTGACCATCTTCCACAACATGGTTGTTTGTCACGATCCTACCTTCGGTATCGAATATAAATCCGCTGCCGCTACCGAGTGGGAAGGTGTCTCCTTCACTAACATAGACCAGTATATGGACTACGGACGGGTTAACCAAATTGTACAGGTTAATCAGTCTTTCTTCGAGGTCAATAGAACTATCAAAATCCTCGGAAGAGCCTGTCTCGGTTGTTCTTGCTAGCGCGGGAATCTGGGTCGGTTGTCCAGAGGTGGATGTACTGGAAACTTCCAGACCCTGCGTAACAGGGGTCGGAGAAGCGTCATCTGTTAGAGTTGACAAACCACAGGCCATGGACGACAACAACAGGATCAGGATAAACACATAGACAGCCCGTGATCTAATAGTTTTCATTCATTGAATCCTTGCATTCTAATCTCATTCAATAGTTATTGACAGACCGATAAAAGACGTTGGCGTCAGAAACAAGAAACGAGATTTGTCTTACAACCGGTCCATTAATTCTCTTGGGAAATGCCTGCCAGCTCCTCGTAGAGGCGCTTCTCTTCATCGGTCAAATTGCTGGGAATTTGGATGGTAATGGCCGCCAATAGATCGCCATATTGATCATTGTCGCGTATTTTCGGCATTCCCTTGCCTTTTAGTCGAAACGTCCTGCCACCTTGTGTGCCTGCAGGGATTGTTAGCATAACAGGTCCACTCAGTGTTGGAACAGTCACTTTTCCTCCCAACACCGCAGTAAGTACATCTAACGGTACCTTAACTGTCAGATTGTCTCCCTTTCTCTCGTAGGTCGTGGAACTAGCCACCCTTATCTTGAGATAGAGATCGCCAGTCCCTCCGGGCCCGGCACCTCCCTTTCCTCTAAGACGAACCTTTGTGCCGGTCTTAGCACCCTTCGGTATTTTGGCTGTTAGCTTCTCTCCGTCATCTTTCACCAGCGTCCGTGATGTGCCCTGGAATGCTTCTTCCAGGGAAATCTCAATTACCTGTTCAATATCTTGACTCATGGTCTGGCCCTGACGTCTGAAAGCGTCGTTTACCTGTCCGGTGCGGGACTGTCCCCCTCTACCAAATATCGAGCTGAAGAAATCCGAGAACCCTCCTCCTCCGCTGAAGAGGTCGTCCATATCTATGTTGACGCGCCGATATCCACCACTCCCACCACCTGCGGATGCCCACTGGGAATAGTCAAAACCACCGGGCGATCCACCCATTTGTTGATAGCGATGGTAGCTTCGACCTAGCTGATCGTACTTGGACCGATTATCCTCATTTCCAAGGACTTCATAGGCCTCGTTTATTTCTTTAAACTTCTCTTCGGCTACCTTATTGTTGGGGTTTTTGTCTGGGTGGTATTGGCGGGCAAGTCGTCTATAAGCTTTCTTGATTTCCTTGTCGGTCGAGCTTTTCTCGACCTGCAAGATCTTATAATAATCTTTATATTCCATTGTGGGCATTTTATATGGCCCGAAGCAGATGTGTCAAGAGTGATATGACGTTCTTATACAACGCTAACAGTGAACCAGAAGCAGCTTATCGAGTTTACTGATTGGTAGGAAAATGATACTAAATTGCGTCGATCAAGTGCTCGTTTGCGTCGAAGAGATTCCGCAGTGAACGGCATAAAAACGAACCAACCTAGAGACATATCGGCGACATTCGAATTGCTCATGGAATGGTTAACGATTCCATCAATAGTTGATGAAAACCATGGGACCTTGTCAATTCGATTATCGGCTTGAGGTTTCACAAAGTGGACGCTGGATATCCGCCTCTCCAGACGCGCCTGACTTTCCCATGATTCGTGAGGATCACCCGGCCGTAGAAATAATCCCGGTTTTTCTAGTCCGCCCTGGGCTGGATGCACTGGTCAATCAATAGAGAAACATCGGTTTGCCGATCACGTTTCGCACTCTAGGCCGGTATTGACTGCTATCATATAGTTCGTCAACGTCGACTCGCTTCAGGCCGTTAGCGACCGTACTCATCGGAATGTGGGTATAGGCTCCATCGCGAAGGGCAACCATTCTGCCACTGACGCCACTCATGATGAGATCGATCGCGAGGTTGGCATAATTCACCGCTACCATCAAGTCTAGAGCGTCGGGTACGCCCGATCGCATGAGATAGGAGAGACGCTGATAGATGATGCTTTGCCCGGTCAACTTCTTCAACGCTTCACCCGTAATCTCTCCGATACCTCCCAGCTTCCTGTGTCCGTATGCATCAGCCTCACCATACTCGGTTACTTTGCCACCGATGATGTGTGCCCCTTCACTTATAGTGATCATGGCGTAATTACTAGGATTCTGACGTTTATCGATCAAGATCAATTCCGCCAGGCGTTCAGGATCGAAAGGCACTTCGGGAATGAGGGCGCGATCAACACCGCCTAAGTATGAACTGATCAGGCTCGTTTCACCGCAGTTGCGACCAAATAACTCGATTATGGCGATTCTTTCGTGGGAGCCGGTGCTCGTGCGAAGCTGGTGTATCAACTCAACGGACCGGGTGACCGCCGTGCTAAACCCTATGCAGTAGTCGGTTCCATAGACATCGTTGTCCATTGTTTTAGGAATGGCGACAACCGGAAATCCCTCTCGGTGGAGCCTCTCTCCATAGCTCAGCGTGTCATCACCGCCAATGGGTATAAGCCTATCGACCTTAAGAAACTCCAGGTTTCTCAGAACATGAGGCGTGAAATCGCGCTGTCGTGTATCGTGTTCCTCCGCTTCTAGATGCTTCGGATCGCGTAGAAAATCTGGTACGTCATCCGCCTCAACATTGGCAGGATTCGTGCGGCTGGTATGGAGGAATGTCCCTCCAGTTCTGTCGATAGTCCTGACCACGCTCTTATCAAGTTTGATAGTGTATTTTTCGATCGATTGCTTATCTTCAATATTAAGTCGAAGCAATCCTTCCCATCCTCGACGAATGCCAACGACCTGATGTCCTTCATCTATCGCTCTGGTGACAACCGCCTTTATGCTTGGATTTAGGCCTGGTACATCACCACCGCCAGTTAGTATACCTATCCTCATTTATGTAAACTCCTCTAACTATTTCGCAGATTCGCAGTTGATGGGTTTGGTACTACACGCATCCAACTGAATCGATTAGTAATATCTCTGTTCGTACGGGTCGCAAAGGCTCCGCTAGTCTAGTGCTTCACGAATTTCCCGCAAACATTGATGTGAATCAGGAGATAATTCAGCAATAAATATGATTTCTCTTATTTCATTGCCAGACATTAGCTTTTCTTGGGAGCTGGCTGGGCAAGCACTCGGGCTATCGGCCGCAGCCCGAGCCACCATTGTTCACGAGGCCGGTGTTTCTCCCAATCCATCAGACGCGACATGCGATCAAAACTGGTAAAAACTATCTGCCCATGTTGCAAACCGGCGCAGGCGCTCTCCGGTTCGGTACTCTCCATCTGCAGTTCCAACTGGTCAATGCAAGCGGTAGCCAGCCTGGTAGCAATGATACGGTCGAACGGCGACGGATTACCACCCTGTTGGATGTGCCCCAGGATAGCCTGACGGACATCAAAGAGATCGCCACCTTCCTCTTCGAACAAGGCGCACATGAAACTCGTGGAGTAGGTTTCGTTGGCCTTCTCATTCCGGATGATGACCCCGAGGCGTTTTCCCTGATTAAATCCCGTTATCAGTTGGCCGACGTCATCGACCATATCGCTTAAAGTGACTCCTTCCTCGGGCAAGTAGACGCGTTCGGCGCCGGTTGCGAGAGCGCTCATCAAGGCCAGGTACCCGCAATATCGACCCATCACTTCTACGACAAACACTCGCTGTGAAGCCACGGCCGACTGTTTTATCTTATCAACCGCGGAGATGATATTGTTGAGCGCTGTATCTGCACCAACGCTTAGTTCGGAACCTGGCAGGTTGTTATCGATCGTCGCTGGCAGGCATATTATTGGGATATTGAAAGCTGGGAACACGCCCCGATGTTCATAGAGTTCCGTGGCGGCGAAATACCCGGATCCGCCACCGATTACCAGCAGCGAATCGATATTCCACTCCTCCAAGTTTCTCGCGATAGCGTACAGATCCCCTTCTTCAGGTATAAAGCGGTTCGTCCCCAACTCGGCGCCCCCAAGGGGGGCCCATCCATTCACATCCATCCATTTTAGCTCGTTAAAATCACCGCTCTTTAGACCGCGAAATCCATGCCTCACTCCGATGATCGCATGGCCCTTGTCCAGGGCTAATCGAACGGCCGCTCTCACAGCGCTGTTCATGCCCGGTGATGGAGCTCCCGCATTCATTATGGCTATTCGCAAACGTCGTTGCCCAGGAACAGGATCATGGGGATAAGCCCGTTGCAGCGTGCGGAATATGTCGAACACCGAGGCGAAACTTCCTCCTCGCCCTTTCAGAGCCAAGTCGTAGTCGTGATTGGCAATGGAACGAGAGACTTCCGTGGTCCGGCTCAGACACTCAGATAAGTAAGTATGACTTATCTTGTTGCCTCTCATGCCGATTACCGGAATCTGGTCGCCAGATCGATTCTCCAGAATCGAATCAACGGCCGCGGCGCCGAGAAGAGTGCTCAGATTCCGATCGAATGCGCTCGGCGATCCACCTCTCTGGACGTGGCCGAGGATCGTTACCCGAGTGTCTTCGCCTAATTGCTCCTCTAGCACCTTCTTTACGTAGTTGCTCTCGATCGGAACCCCGTTGCGATCTTGCGCTCCTTCGGCGACGATGACAATGCTGTGTCGCCGGCCGTTTTCCCGACCCAATCGCAATACTTCGCACATCTTACTTTCCCACTCCTCCATCTCAGGAGGGTATTCGGGGATCAAAACCCAGTCGGCCCCGGTAGCGAGAGCACCCATCAGGGCCAGATATCCGCACTGCCGGCCCATCACCTCGACGACGAAACAGCGCTGGTGGCTAGAGGCCGTGCTAGATATCGCATCGACCGCCTCGGTTATTCGATGGAGGGCCGTATCCGCGCCGATGGTCATATCGGTGCCGTAGAAATCGTTATCGATCGATCCCACTATGCCAACTATGGATAGATCCCGACAAACATCGGCTTTTTCTGATGTTATCTGGTCTGTGGCTATCAATTCTGCAAGGAGATCAGGCCATTCCTGTCGAAGGATATGGGCTCCAGTCAATGTGCCGTCCCCTCCGATAATGATGAGACCCTCAATCCTATTAGTGACGATACTTAATGCCGCCTCAAGCCTGCCATCTCGCTCGCGAAACCTATCGCAACGGGCCGAGCCGATCACGGTTCCGCCCCGGTGCAAGATGCCGCCGACATCGTTCCAGCCAAACGGCCGGATACGTTCACCGCCATCGACAAGACCTTGGTAGCCTTCGTAAATGGCGTAGATTTCCAGGCCCTTATCCAACGCCGTCCGGACCACTGAACGAACGGCCGCGTTCATGCCCGGCGCATCGCCCCCGCTGGTCAATAGAGCGATCCTCTTCACGATTGGTTGATCCCTAGTTGCGGCCGTTCTTTCATACTATCTCCGAGATTGCATTTTGATTATCGCCACCTGCTGCCAACCTTCTACTGCCAGAAAACTAGCTCTTGGTCCCACGTCTGCGACCTTTTTAGCAACACAATATTCTCCCGTATTTTAGCTCAGATGCCAATCTCAGACCTAGTTGAAAATCCCCGGCCGGAACCAAAAGGTCGGCTCTTGCCTCTGCCTGACCGCCGCACAGAGCCTTATGGAACTATGAGAGAATCTGATACAATCTGGCGGTTCGACTAGCCCTCGTAGCTCAAAGGATAGAGCGATGCACTCCTAATGCGTAGGTTGGCGGTTCGAGTCCGTCCGAGGGTACTCAAGGTAATAGGAAAAACCCCGCTAAGAACGTTCTTAGCGGGGTTTTTGTTTGCGTATGGTTTGCGTATAGGTTCGTTTTTCCGGTTACTTTACGTATTGAAATCTGTGGAACCAATTGATATATATGACAGATTTATGGTTATTCAGGTATTCAGAGATAAGGTATTTACGGTTGAATTCCAGATGATGCGACGCCTAGACATCGATTCGTCTCAAACAACTGAAACATCATTCACCTCTCATAGTTTTAGAAACATCACAGATGCAGGTATCGTTGATCGTATAGGAACACGGATCGCCTCGAGCATGCTACCATCTACCAAGATAGTTATATCCCAAAAGTTATGATCGCTAAGTTGGTGCACAATGAATCAAGATTTGAGTATTTCTAAAGCTCGTGGATCTGATTCGCTGACTAGGCGATATGGGGTCGGTGCTCCCTGAACTCCCAACTAATATCATGGACAGTAATTTCAAAGTTGTTCGTCGAACATTTTCAAGGCGATTAGACGCTTTCGAATCAAGAACGATATCGTGACCGTCTTTGGCTTGTAACCGTTGGCATGCCCGCGACGTGCCGGCGAACGCTCATACGGACCTGCGTTCAAGAATTGCTGGCGTTCGATTTGCATTTCGGTGTTGATGACCGTGCGGATCAGTTCGGGCAGGACATCCAGCCCCTGGTCGGCGATCTGCTCCAATAATTCGTCTGGTAAGATACAATCGGTCTGGTAGGTCATTGTGTGAACTCCTTTAGGCTGATTTGGCGATTTGCCCAAAAGTTACAAGGTGACCTACATTCCAGTCACACCAAATTACAGAAAGAAAGATACACTATCTACAAGTAGAGGAGAACGACCGGTTAACCCATCGCCGTTATAATGACGGCAGCCGCCATGGCTTGCAACATTCTTTTGTCACCTATGACCCGGCCCTGGTACGGTAAATGAGGTGCGACCGAGGAAGAACTCCGGTGATCCCTACCGGGTGATGATCTAGTGCCTCGCGCGAAGTCAGGGATCAACATCGCCAGTACATTTCAGCGACTGCTGCGCAGACGTGGCTCTTGGTGATATAGATCGGCTGTCAACGCGCAGGTTTGGTACAGTTTCGACTTGCTCGATGACGGTGGTGTTCCCAGCGCTGAGCCGATTATCGGCGCCTATCATCATCTGGAGATCGGAAAGGAGACAGGAGAAAAATAAAACATGAATAGCCGAATCTGGCATGGCTGGACAGCCCCCGGCAATGCAGATAAGTATGAGGCATTGCTTAAAGAGGAAATCTTCGTCGGGATCCACAACCGGCGCATTCGTGGCTTTACAGGTATTCAATTACTTCGGCGCGAAGTCGGAGAAGAAGTAGAGTTTGTCACGATTATGGCATTTGATTCGCTGGATGCTGTGCGGGAATTTGCAGGCGAAGATTACGAATCGGCGGTCGTCCCGAAGAAGGCAAGAGCAGTACTCTCCCATTTCGATGAACGATCACAGCATTATGAGATTAGGGTGCAAAGGAAGGGAGAGAGCTAAAGCAGGTGGCCCGTCACTAATATCCTCTTCGAATGGCATGTTCTGCATCGGTGTATCAATGGCCGCCCAACAAAGGTCATTTCAGATAATTCCGATATATTCCCCGCGACTACCTCTGAGGAGTGCGCAAGTTGTCTTGTCTGAGAATCAGACAAAATCTCGCATTTGATTTTACGCTGTACCTCTGCAAAGTTTCCTGGGTTAAACGCTATTGGGGACTTGCAAAAACTCCTTTATTGTTAACCAGCTTCAACTGATGGAACTCGCTGGAATAATAGCAACGATACTGGCATCGGTCGGCCGCTGCTTTTGTCGGGGTGTCAGGGGTTTCTCGAAGGATTCGGGAGGACCTATTTAAGTTACATACTTGAGGTGAAATGGATTTCTTGAAAAGGCCGAGAGTGACATGAGCGGCACGTCTAGTTCAACGAACAGCAGCCTAGCTAGCGTATTCGGCGGGAAAGAGGGCGGCAACACCCATATCGGTGGGGTACTCGGCGCCGGTATCGACATCCTTCATAATGACCGTCGTCCAGACATTGCCCAGGAGCTTGCCCCGATACCAAACGCCACCACCTGAGTCGCCGCCATCCAGGGGTTGACCGCTCACGATTCGGAGTTTTAATACTCCCCTACCCGCTTTCTGATCGGTCCTCTCGACTCTGGCCTGCATTAAGGCGACAACACCTAGTCCACTTCGCTGCACTACCTGAACCAAATCACCTATAACGAGCTCCACTCTATCATCTGAGGTGCTTAACTCCATCGGATTTATCCGTCGGACGGCGACCATATCGCCAAGCTCTATCCAGTCTGACGCCTCTAGAATCATTGTTCCGCCATCACGATAGAGAATAAACTCCTTGAACTCCGATAATTCCATCTCTAGAAGCTGGTCTCCAGACGAAATGCTAATTCGTACCATTCCTTTTATTCTTTCGAGAAGGCTCCAGTGATCATGAGTCACTACCAGTAACTCTCCACCTTGGTGGACAACGGTTCCTAGTCCTTCGGCCACAACATCCCGTGCCACTTTGACAATCGGCCGGTACTCATCGTTAGGGATGGGAAGGGCTTCGTCGACGGCTTCGGATGATTGCATTTTTTCAAGGGCTACCATCGTAATTGTTACGGTGTTGTCCAAGATTTGTTTTTTTATGATCGGGCCAGAAGACCTATTGTATAGAGGAATTAGAGCCATTTGTATGATGAAAAATACAAATATGTACCGTTTCGCCATTTTCTACCTCCGTATGTGGTAAACTTGGGCATACGGTAGGCATCGGGCGTTCGGGGAACGTCCGAGAAGCGATCGGAAAACGCACAGGGTTAGGAAGGAAGGAACATTGAAACGCCTTACAATACGACTAATGGGCCCATTCTGGGCGAGTCATGACGACCGGCCGCTAACAGGCTTCGAATCAGATAAAGCTCGGGGGCTACTGGCTTATCTAGTTTCAGAATCGGTCAGGCCACACAGGCGCGAGATGCTTGCTGCATTGCTATGGCCTGACCGGCCTGAGCAATCTGCAAGAACCAACCTTCGTCGCACGCTGGCCAATTTGCGAAAGGTCCTCGGAGACCGTGAGGCTAATCCCCCATACCTGCTCATCACTAGGCAAGAGATCCAGTTCAACCAGGCAAGCGATGCTTGGATTGACGTAACCTCATTCCGTAAACAGCTGGCTGAAAGATTTGATCCATCTGTGAGTACTGAACAGCTCCGGGAGACTATCTCGCTTGTTCGCGGACCCTTTCTGGAAGGATTCACCGTAAAAGACAGCACTCTCTTTGAGGAATGGGCGTTATTAACCCGGGAACATTTAGCTTTACAGGCGTTGGACGTATTACAACAACTGGGCAATGAATATGAGAGGCGGGGCGCCTATGACGACGGGCTAAAGTACGCGAGAAGGCAGCTCGAGCTCGAGCCGTGGCGAGAAGAAGCTCACCGCCAGGTCATGCGGTTGCTGGCGTTAAGCGACCGGCGGGCGGCCGCACTCGCTCAATATGAAATCTGCCGGGAAACACTGGCCAGTGCACTCGGCGTCACTCCGGAGCCGGAGACCAGATTATTGTATGAAAAAATACAAGCAGGGGAAGTTTCCGCCCTGGTGATGACTAAGTTAACCCGAGCTATACGCGGCTATGAGATTCGAGAGCGTATTGGCGCAGGCCATTACGGCGTCGTATATCGTGCATACCAGCCACACGTTGGTCGCGATGTCGCGATCAAGATCATCCAGCCTCATTTTGCCAATCAGCCCGAATTCATCCGACGTTTCGAGCGTGAAGCCCAACTTGTAGCTCGGCTGGAAAACCCGCACATCGTTCCTTTATACGATTTCTGGCGAGAGCCTAACGGCGCCTACCTGGTCATGCGCTGGCTGCGTGGCGGAAACTTAGAGACAGCCATCGCCCGAGGTCCGTGGAAGACAGAGCCTGCCGCCGCCCTGGTCGATCAAGTGGCCTCTGCCCTTGCCGTTGCACACAGGCAAGGGGTCGTTCACAGGGATATCAAGCCGGCAAACATCTTGCTCGACGAGGAGGGGAACGCTTACTTGACCGACTTTGGCATAGCCAAGGAGTGGCTGCCTGTGTCCGGTCCAGAGATGACAGATGACGAGGAGTGGATCGGTGGATCGCCTGCCTACATTTCACCGGAGCAGGAGGCACAACAGGTTGTCGGTCCGGCGAGCGATATATACAGCCTAGGTGTCGTCATATTCGTGCTGTTGACAGGGAACCACCCAAGTACTGATAACCGTTCCACCTCGGAGATTTCCAGGTATGGAGACGGTAGCCTTATGACTGTTCGAACAGTAAGGCCTGATTTGTCACCAGCGATTGATACGGTTATCCGGCGAGCGACGGCCGCGGATCCGAAACAGCGTTACCCACACGCCGTTGCGCTAGCTGCTGCATTTCGCCAGGCGGTGACAGGTGAAGCCCTAGAGACTGAGGAGCAGAAGGCTAGAGGCGTCGACTCTTTTTCTGCTGGAGTTGAACAAGGGCTACGTAATCCTTACAAGGGACTACGGCCCTTTGAGGAGGCTGACTCGTCCGACTTTTTCGGCCGGGAGGATCTGGTTAGGCGTCTGCTGGAACAATTGGGAGAGACTGCCTCGACTTCTGATACAGATAGCTGGTCAGGAGATCGGTTTCTGGCCGTTATTGGTCCTTCAGGTTCCGGCAAATCATCTGTTGTAAAAGCAGGTCTTTTACCAGAGTTGCGACGCGGCGCGCTGCCAGGATCGAATAAGTGGTATTTCGTGGAGATGTTGCCAGGTGCACACCCTTTGGAAGAGTTGGAGATCGGCCTGCTTCGTATCGCCACCAGACAGCCATCGGGATTGATGGGACATTTAAAACGGGATATACGCGGACTGCTGCGAGCCTCCCGACTGGTGATGCCGGATGAACATAGCCAGCTCCTCCTGGTCATAGATCAGTTCGAAGAGATTTTTACCTTGGTCGAGAGCAGGGAAGAAGCGGATCATTTCATGGGTAATCTGTTCACGGCTGCAACTGACCCTCGAAGCAACGTTCGGATCATCATCACACTCCGGGCTGATTATTACGACCGGCCGCTAGCGCACCCGGAGTTCAGCAAATTACTTCGGGACAAGACGGTGGTCGTCATTCCTCTGACAGCGGATGAGTTGTCTCGAGCTGTGAGTGAACCTGCCACTAAGGAGGGAATCCAATTCGAGGACGGCCTTGTGCCTACCATTGTGGCCGACGTGGCCAACCAGCCCGGCAGCCTGCCCCTGATGCAGTACGCCCTAACCGAGTTGTTCGAGCACCGCCAGGGAAACCAGATGACGCGGGAAGCCTACCAGGAGATTAGCGGGGTGTTGGGCGCTCTCAGCCGGCGGGCTGAGGAGTTATACGGCAGATTGAACGAAGATGAACGAGAGGCGGCCCGCCAGCTGTTCCTGCGCCTGGTCACCCTGGGCGAAGGGGCGGAGGATACCAGGCGGCGGGTGTTGCGCTCGGAGCTGCTTGCGATTGCATACGGACGGCAGCCAGCAGTCAACAATCAACGGGCAACTGTCAACGGGCGACAGTCAGCGGGCAACGGGCAGCAATTAACCATCAACAATTCACCATTAACCATTGTTATTGACACCTTCGGCGCTGCCCGCTTGCTAACCTTCGACCATGACCCGGTCACCCGTGGCGGGACGGTTGAAGTGGCTCACGAGGCTTTGTTGCGAGAGTGGGTGAGACTGAGTTCCTGGCTGGACGAGAGCCGGGACGATATTCGCCGGCAACGATTGCTGGCCATCGCGGCGGCTCAGTGGGCCGGTGCCGGAGAGGATGCCAGCTACTTGCTGCGGGGCAGCCGGTTGACGGAATTCGTCGCTTGGGCTGAAACGACTGCGAGTAGAGCTGACGCTGTTGCCTTGACCGAGCAGGAACATCATTTCCTCGATGCTAGCTTTGCCGCTCATGAGCAGCAGCGAGCTGAGGAGGAGTCCCGGCAGCGGCGCGAACTGGAAACCGCCCGGAAACTGGCCGAAACGGAGAGTAGGCGGGCTGAGGAGCAGGCTAATTCGGCGCGAATTTTGCGACGGAGAGCGGCTTTCCTGGCTGGTGCGTTAGTCGTTGCTGCACTGTTGGCCATTGCCGCCTTTTTCTTCGCCCGGCAGTCTAACGAGAATGCTGCAGTAGCCCAAGAAAACGCGGTTATTGCAACGACGCGCGAAGCTCAAGCTCAGGCAGAGTCCCTTCAACGGGCAACGGCTCAGGCCCAGGCCGAAACTGAAAGGTTACGAGCCGATGGGCAACGAGATGCAGCCCTGGCGGCCGAGGCGGAGGCCCATGCAGAAGCTGATCTTCGAGCCACGGCCGAAGCTGAGGCAATCCTTGAGCGAGAAACGGCCGAACAACATGCCCGACTGGCCACCTCCCGTGAACTATCCCTGGCAGCTCTGACCAATCTCGAATCTGATCCTGAATTGAGTATCCTATTGGCCCTTCAAGCCTTGGACACAAGCCACACCAAGGAAGCTGAGGAGGTCCTCCACCAGGGATTACAGACCTCCCGTGTATTAATGACACTTTCAGAACATACCGACAGAGTTTATGGCTCCATTTATAGTCCAGATGGTTCCAATATAGCCACAGCAAGTGATGATGGCACAGTAAAGGTGTGGGAGGCGGCATCGGGCCAGCTACTGCACACGATGCCTTATGCAGGGATTTATCTTTGGGGAGCAACCCTTACGTTTAATGAGTCAGGGGATGAGCTGGCGCTGGTTGCTGCTGGTGATAATTATGAGAGCGCAATTCTGCACAAGTGGGATATTGTCTCAGGTGAGTTGATAAGCCAAAAAGAACTACCAATCGGCTTTGAAATCTGGGGCATGGCCTTAAGCCCAGACTGGAAAAGTGTGGTTGCAGGCGGTGAAAACGGCGCTGCTGAATTATGGGATGTTGAGACAGCCGAGAAGATATTTAGCTATTCCTATCATGAAGATACCGTGTCAGGAATTGCCTTTAACCCTGACGGATCACGCCTGGCAATTACAAGCGAGGATAGTCAAGTAACGATCTTGGATATCGAGGCCTCTCTAGCAGCTGGCGAGGGTCAGCCGGTTGCCACTTTTGAAACAGCAAACGAGACGCTTCTGGTCAATGCTCGCTTTAGCAACGATAGCACTCGCCTGGTCTTGGGATTTACGGATAATGATTTAGAGTTGTGGAATCTGGACGATACCAGCCAACCTCTATTCACCCTAAAAGGCCATACAAGTTGGACAACGGATTTTGCCTTTCATCCAGATGACACATATCTGGCAACGGGTGGCACAGATACCACTGTAAAAGTGTGGGATTTAAGAACGGGTGAAGCGCTATTCACGTTAGCTGGCCACAAGGGATTCATTCAAAGTCTCAATTACAGCCCTGACGGTAGTCGCCTGGTTACGGCCGGCAACGACGGCACTTCCCGTATCTGGAACGTAATGCCCCAAGCCGGCGGGGAATGGTCCACCTTTGGGCTCACACCTCCAGCTATGGATTTAGAACTCAGCCCAAATGAGCGTAAATTTGCCCTGGGTAATAACGACGGTCCGGCAACCGTTTGGGATGCTGCTACCGGAAAGCAGCTGCTCAGCCTACAAGGGGAACCGGATACAAGCGTTTATCGGGTGGCATTCAGCCCGGATGGCTCGCGCATCGCCACGGTGGGTGAGGATGGTGTTGTTCGTATTTGGGATACTGAAACAGGTGCGGTTATGCTAGCCTTTACAGGGCATACCGGGGGAAAATCTGGCGGTTTTTTTACAGGTGCAATAGACGTTTCCTATAGCCCCGATGGCAGTCGCCTGGCCACCGCCGGGGCGGACGGTTTAGCAAAAGTGTGGGACTCTGAATCGGGAGAGGAATTGTTGGTGTTGGCAGGGCATACTGCCGGTCTTCATAGTTTGAGCTACAGCCCGGATGGCCGTTACATCGCAACCTCTAGCGACTCGCCAGATACCACCGTGAAGGTATGGGACGCACAAACCGGCACAGAAGTCTATTCTTTTGGCCCCAATCCCGGACGCGCCTGGGGTCTTGCTTTTAGTCCGGATAGTAATCAACTGGGTGCCGGCGGTCAGGGAGGGTACATAAAAGTTTGGGATCTGATCACGGGTCTGGAAGCGAGTAATATGCTCGGCCAGACTTCTACCATTAGCACCGTGGGTTTTACACCGGATGGATTACAGCTTATATCCGGCGGTGGTGATTCAGTCAGTATTTGGGATATAGCGACCGGCACAGAATTGTTAAATATTGCACCTAACGCTAGCTCTGAATTTGCGTTAACCCAGGATGGGCGGCGGCTTTACACCGCAACATCTCCGAGACCCGCAGTGCGAGTCTATGCCGTGCCATTGGAAGATGTAAGAGCTCTAGCCGAGTCACGGGTCACTCGGCAGTTGACCAACGCCGAGTGCCTACAATATCTGCATCTTGACGAATGCCCTCCGGCGTCTAGCCAATAATTTCAATCGAACCACTGGAAAAGCGTCAAACAATGGCTGCTCGCCGGCCGGGCGGCCGATAGTGTCAGGTTGCTGCTCGCTCAAAGAAG
>JBARZW010000053.1:0-3636 GCA_049650305.1 Promineifilaceae bacterium (SeqCode) | reverse complement strand
GCCATAGAATGTGGTCATCATTTCTATCTAGGTGCAAACTGATAGTAGCCAACAGCACTTGCGGGCCGATCTATTCCGGGGTAAGGAACAAATCTGCCTTCACTGAAAACAGGGATCCCACCAAGATCTTGCGGAACTCGATAGACCTTGATAACAGGACCGGGTGTCTTCTGCCAATCGGGTATGAACTGGACTAGAAACTCAAGATTGCCTTCGATAACATCATGCATTGACCTCCCAGCTTCTCCAAGATCTGGCAGGTGAGTAGCCACTCCCTCGTTATAGAGCCGGCCATAGAAGGCGCTGCTGAGGACAACATATTCAATTTCGTTTTCGATGAGATATGGCACAACTTGATCGGGATCAAGTACATGACCTACCTCTTCTACAAGCATGGAAATATTGTAGGCTGGAGTCGAGCTTTCCCCAGACGTGCCTTCTTTCGCACTCATTCTCAACCTGATCTCTTCGCGAAATGAGTTATCGATAATACCTGGGCCAAACGGTTCCATGGCGATGTTGCTGTCAGCGGGTATGTTCTTCTCGATCCAGTCCTTCGCCTTTTCCCTGGTATCCGTGTTCAGAGTCAGAAACTGCTGATCAAGCAGTTTGAAAAACGGTGGAAGAACGACCAATAGGACCAGGATAACGATCAATAACTTTGAGACGAGACGGTGATCGGCTGCAAATTGGCGTCTAGTCAGATACTCGATCAGCCGAACGAACCCATATCCGGCGCCAATAGCCAGCAGCGGGAGTATCGGCAACATGTCCCGCCAGGGAGCACGAGCCATCAGTCCGATCGGCAGCAGAAAGGCTACCAGGGTAATTAGGAGGTATGTCACCTCTCTCCTATGGTTTTTGTCAAACACCATCAGGAACAATCCAACCAATGCCAGCACGTAGGTTGTGATCCCCAATTCGTTCGGCAATGTTGAAGTGAGATGCCAGGGTAAGCTCCATCGATAGGGCGATAGCGCATATGAATTACCCGAGGAGAAGGCAGATGTAAAACGCTTCGCGGTCCTGGTAACAATGCTCGTAGCCATCTCCTGAGTACTCGCCCTATACGCGCTCAGGAAGACGAAATAGGGGCCGGTCAGGGCGACCAGGGTGGCCAAAAAAACAGTTACACTGAAGGGATATCTTCTATCGATCCCAGTTAGTTTTGGCGGCCATCTGAAGGACACCCACCCTTCAATCACCGGAATCAATAAAAACGGTACAACCAACGCGAATCCTGTTTTCTTTGTCGTGGCTGCTGCGGCGACGGCGATGCCCGTCAGGATATACGAGCGGAGCTTTCCCGGCTTGGCATCTTTCAATTTGATGATCATGTAAAATGCGAACAGGAATACTAGCGGGAGTAATGAATCAAGACGAAAGATCTTCGAGTAAACAGCGTGTCCGAATGAGATCGCGAGGAACACGGCGGCAACGAAACCTGTGCGTCTCCCAAACATGTATCTGCCAACGATGTAGGTAAGTACAACTGTCGTCGCTCCAACGGCGACCATGAAATATCGCCCGGCAACGAAAAATTGGGCAAGGTCAAACCCATATTGGGTCTGAAAATCGCTCAAACTGGTGAAATTACCCGTTACCAGCCCAAACAAGAAGAAGAAGGCGAAGAAGAGAAATGAGATATAGTAAAAAAACGGCTGGTAGCCAAGTAGGCCGAGCTGGTATATTCCTTCGCTGATTTGAAGTGTTCCAAACAACTCGGCCGTCTCGTCTTGGTTGAACTGAGAATATGGGAATTGCTGGCTGGGCAGTCCCCAGTCGATACCTATCGACCTGATCGCAAAGGCGCCGACAAATAGAATCAATATGACAAGAATTTCCGATTTCTGTAGTTCCTGGATCATAATCTTTCGAGAGAGACTAATCTTGGCATCCGTTATCGGTAGTAATTGCAATAAGTAGAGTGATCGGCCACGCCACGGCCGGTTGATGTCGATACCAAAAGAACTCCGTCATTATCTGACTTGGAGCGACTCATTACAGGAAACTACTGTCACTGAATCCACCGCGAATTCGATAGCTGAGCTAGAGACATCATCCAACGCAAATTCACGTCGATTCTTGAGCATGGGTGCGAGCTGGCTATTGTATGGCTCGAAAAAGATGGTGCCGCTTTCCAGATACTGCGGATCGTAAAAACGACTATCTACCACCATATAGTCAACCTCGTACGCATCACAGAAATCGAGTACTTCTTGGAGTTCAGATGCATAGAAAGCGTTTAGCATAGCCATTACGGATCCCGATTCTTTGAGTGGACTCTCGCAGTTATATAGGACGCTTCGCTTGGCAAAAAGTGGAATGCTATCCAGGCTACATGGATGACCTCCGATAGTTGAATCCGGCGGTAGTTGTTCGATAAAGGCGAAGAGCTCCCTTTCTTGGTTCGAGGCAACGTAGAAAGGTGCCTTCAGGAGCGATATAAAAAGAGCAGCGCCAAAAACCACAGTACCTATCGCAATGATCCGCTTCCAACCGGTGATCGATTGGTCCCAAACTACCCGGTTTTCTTCGCCCGGCAACTGATTGCGACGAATAACAACTATCGTCAGTGCGAGAAGCAGTAGAGACAGCGAAATCAATAGCGCCCGGGCTACGGACAAGCCGAGTGTCTGAGTGAGTGCGCTGCTCTCGGGTAGATTCAGCGCAAGAACTATCACGAGAGTTGAGACTATGACCACTAGTCCTATTAGCTTCTTCCCGTTTTGCCGCTGCCATTCTACAGCCTGTCTCATGCCCTGTGGGATGTACGTTACGACAAAAATCGTCAGGAAGGCCAGGAGGCTTGCCTGGGTATATCGGCTCGGGTAATAGAGTAATAAGGACGATGTTGCTATCAAACCTATCCAAGCGGCTGCAAAACAAATCAAGCCAGCAAAAATCACCTGCTTCAGCGTCGTAGGGAATGTAATCAGAGTTGATTTGTCCAATCGGATGATGATGACAGCCATCGCGGCCATTACCACGATGTAAACCAGATTTGCGCTGCCCTCGGTCAATCCCCCAAGGCCCAGCACCGGATACATCGAAAAGAGAGTATGCCTCCCTTCTACCTGGTAGATCGGATTATCGACAACGGCCGTCGCGGCTCCAGGTTCAACAGTAACAGCGGCCGCAGTCGTGCGCACGGTTCGCTTTACCTGAGGCAACATAGATACTCCGACGAGCCCAATAGCGAACACCAAAGGTACCGCCCGTCGGAGATTTACTCTGAAACGCGATCTGGTGGAACTACGTTCGAACAAAGATAATCCATAAGTGACTGTGCCAAGCACAAACACTGGTGGATAGATAACACCACTGAAGAATATAACGATTGCCGCCTTCCAGTCCTGGCGTTTCATCAGATAATAAATCAGGGCAAATAGCAACGGGAGAGCGAAAGAGCGCCTCAATCCTCCAATAACCGAGGTAGTTGCCGGCGAAGCCAGGTTCATCACGGTGAATACCAGCGCCAAAGCCATTCCCAGGCGACTTCCCCTAATTTCCTCCCCAATTCGAAAGAGATAATATGCTGAAGCCAGAAGGAGCGGGAATGCCAGAAGTTTGCTAACGAGGATTGGATCGAGCACCGCATTCGTCAGCTCAAACAAAAGACCATATGCAGGTCCC
>JBARZW010000052.1:0-7390 GCA_049650305.1 Promineifilaceae bacterium (SeqCode) | reverse complement strand
CCCTTTTTGGATAGTGCTTTACCTGTGGGAATGACGCCACCTGCATAGCAGTATAAAGCAGCGCAGGCTGGCCATGGGCGGTCGAGGCTGGCACTCTCTGATACGGGTACCCACCGATGACGAAGGGTATGGTGATGTAGTTCTGCACTTCCTCGACGATATCCTGATAAACGTCACTGCAACTAAAGGGGCACGTCCCTGTGAGGATCCCATTATAGTCCCTGGTCGTCGTACAGGTGTAGGTTGGATTCACGGCGGTGGAAGTCCGCACACCCTCGCCAAATCCCACTGTTAGGACGCCGGTCGTTGGGCGTAAGCGCCCCATATATACGCCTCGCGTGGGTGATACTGATGCCGATTTATCAGCTCAAGTTACTATCCGAGTGGTTTGCAGGCGTAACCGGCTATCATCCTCCAAATGACTACTGTCATGCTCCGACAATGAGAGTATAAGGGTTGAAATCTTCCTAGACAATAATCAAGTGGCGATCATAGGGGAATAATGAACGCTATAGTATCAGGTGCGAGATAAAACTCGCTCATAGCACTATTCTTAGCGCACAACACTGACCCAAGTCCACTGGATCCGATGATATGTATTGTTTCATGGTTAGGGCATTCTTCAGAAATCGGATCAGCAGAAGTAGTAGAGTTTCTGCGACATCTGGCTGTGGATAGAAACATGGCCGTGTTCGCGTACGATCTGGCACTAAGCGCATCGCGTTGTATGTACCGCTTTGTATTGATACAAACCCCATCTGGTTGAGATTCGCTGGAAGCGGCGACCTAAACGCCTGCCACTCGCACTAACGCATCATGAGGTACAGTTGGGGTTGCGTCATTTATCTGGTTTGTCGTTGATGCTGTGGCGTTATTTGATGTCGTATACAAAAAGGGTGACGTGATTGGCAAATGACACAGTATCCACAAGCTGTCCCGTCGCGGCCAGATCGCTGCGAATTGACTGCGAGTAAGGCAGTACTGCCGGATGGCTGTTTACCAGCAGCCAGACCCGTCGCAACGGTGCGAAAACAGCCGTTTCTGCGTCACTCCCGTCTAATTGCCCCCGATGTACATTTAGTTCGCCCACATCATTAGCCCCAAAGCGCAGATGATTGCCGTCGTAGTAGTAATCTAACGCCGCCAGCTGCCAGCTTGGTGACGTGACAATCACATCCGCGGTTCCAATTCTCCTGGACACATGGTCAATGGCTGCCCGCCAATTTTCGTACGGTGGACTGGCTACCGTGACCAATGTGGCAGCCAATGTCAAGGCGATGACAAGCCGCGCCAGCCAGCGTTGATGCTGCGTGGACAGCGCCCAGGCAGCCAGCAAAATAAGCGGCGGAAGCAGCACCAGTAACTGACGGCGAATGGACAAGCCGCGTTGTATCGGCCCTGTGAGCGTAACAATGAACAGCGCCCCTAATGCACCCACTGCCAAGATAAAACCAAGTTGAGTCGCGCGCCGCTTCGATAACGGCCGTTTCGTCAGCCATATCGATAGCACTAACGCGCTCAGCAGCAAAACAATGCCGGTTACCAGTGCGCGCTGCAGAGTTTGCTGCAGCGTGCCGGTTAGATCAATCCAGCTGGCCAGCGGGCCAGGCAACTGCCAGTAAAAGATCTGCGAACGGGATAATTGCATCATAAGAAACGGCCACCACAGTGCGATCCCGGCGGCAATACCCATCTGCGCCAGCAGCCAACGGCTCAGCCGTGCCCGCTTCCCACCCCCCTGCTGCCAAAACCAATAAACGAGCGCCATCTGTAAAAACCAAAGCGCAAAAGAGGCGTAGGTGGTAAGGATGGCTGCCAACGTCGTCAGCATCAAACCCATGAAATCGAAACGGCCGTCGCTATATAGCGTGCGAAAGTAAAAGTAGAGTGAGGCAGCCCAGAAAAAGCTGGCCATGCCGTACATGCGCGCCTCCCGCGAGTACCAGACCAGAAGGGGCGCAAAAGCATACAGTGCTGCCGCCAGAAACCCCATTCGCTTGTTGCCAAGTACGTGGCCGATGCGCCACATGAAAACAATGCCCGCCGTGCCAAATAGCACAGAAGGCAGGCGTAGCCAAAACTCGCTACTGCCTAGGGACACGACCCCCTGCATGAGCACATAATAAAGCGGGGGGTGCTGATCGAATGGCACGCCCGTTGTCAACAGCTGTGCCTCACGCGCTGCGGTTAGCGTATGGAACTCATCCGTCCAGAGACTGTCGGAGCCCGTCCCCACTACCCGTAGCGCTAACCCCAGCACCAGTAGCAGGATGAGCAGATAGGTTTCTTTCGTCAGGTATTTGACGCCTGCCAGATCTCTCCCGCGACCTATCAAGCTGGTTAGCCGCACAGGCAAGTTTTGTTTGTATGCTGACAGCGATATGAGCGGGGGGAAATCCGGTTGGCGGTTGGGATGGTATGTTTTGTAAATCAGCTCCAAAAAAGCAATGCCTCTCAAACGGTGGTTGCCAAGGTCAGATAGCGATACTTGCAGGGGCAGGGCCTTGCGAGTGAGGGCGGCGGCAATTTCGAAGATCAAGATCTACCTCCTATGAACAATCCCCATCACCCGGGCGGAGCGGTTGATCTCGGGATCGAAAGAATGACCGTCTCGGAATTGGCTCTCACCCGTGTGAAGCCCCATGCGTGCGCGGAGAGGACCGGTGCAGAACGCATGTGGTCCCTGGCCATGATCGCTTCGGTTCTATGGTAATCGGTCCATCCGATGTCAACGAATACGGCCGAAGAACAGAATACCACCTCTCTAAAAGAAATTCCAGCACATCGACATTATAAAGGAAAATACGTAGGTAAAGGAGAAATCCCCAACTCGTTTGATAGGCTCGCGCAACTAGCCCTTTGCCCTTAATTACAGGGAGTCTTACAGGATGCTGGATTCCCCAAGACCTCCGGCGATCCCAATTGTCGGACGCAAGTCTTGCCGGCTGCTCGATAACCAACTGAACCGCTCTGAGTTCTATAATCACCTCCAGGTTAGCATTCAGCAGCGGCCCCGAGCAATAAACATCTACTGGTGTATGGACTCTCGTTTCCACTGGGGATTTTCAGGAAGATGGGGCGGATTACTCTCTGATTATTTCAAGGTCAGTCTGATTGTTTCAGCTCAGTTGAGATATTACAAATGTAGCACCATGCCCCCGTTCGCTTTCCACTGAGATTGTTCCCCCGTGCATCTCAACGATTGACCTGGCGATTGCTAGCCCTAAACCTGACTCTCCATCGTCTGTCTGCCGCGATGGATCAGTTCCATAAAACGTTGAAATTTCGATCGGGCGGTGCCGGGAACAGATTAGTGGATTCTACGAACTATCCGCTTTACGCCCGCCAGTTGCACCAAATGGGTTTCTCCAGGCCTGCATTAATCGTAAAAGGGGCGTTAGTCGAACAAAACCGGAGATAGATATGCGCAGTTTGAGAGTACTAGGAACTTGAGCCGGTAGGCGTGCGGAACCCGTGTGTTAGCTGGGGAGATTCACCGCATCAGGCCGACTTCGATCAATAGATCGTGAACCTTAGAAAAAGTATCGGCCTGGGCTTGGGTGATCTTTCCAATATCGACCAATTTCGCCAAGCTATTAGCTTGAACATCATCAGCATTTCCAGTCATCGCTTCCGAACTTTCTGCCGCTAACTGCTCGTCCAGTTTGATATGTACCCTCTCAAAGGTATCCGCCTCCGCCTCAGTGATAATCTCTTGATCGACGGCTTGAGCTAACATCTCGGTGCGTCCATCCAACTCTGCTTCTGAATCAAACAAATCACCACCCACGTTTTGGCCTGAGGCAATTTCGCCCTTACCGAGGGCACGAACGTAATTGATTACATCCCAGCGAGCTCGCTCTTCCAAAGCCTTAAAAACAGGCATTGCCGTCTCGAAAGGTATACCGCCCTCGCTTATACGCCAGAACAGGTAGTCATCACCGGACATTTGGCTGGTATGGGCAATCGCTGCGGGAGATGGGTCTAGTGTAGATGCCGTCGGCCCGTCACCCATACCTCCGTCACCATGACAAGTGCCGCAGTTAGCATTGAATATCTCCGCGCCACGTGCAAGCGACTCATTGTCAGAGGGAATCGGATTGATCAATCCAGCATACTCGATTGGAATTGGCGCCCCGTGGCGCAGCATCAAAGTGTTCATCGAGCTTGGGCCATCCTCTCCATCCGGAGCGCCGCACGCGGAAAGAAAGATGGTTATCGATATTGCTAAAAGTGCTAATCTTTTCATGATAGTTGTATCTCTTCTTGAGTTGTTAGCAGATTACCAATTACTGGCTCTCCGGCGAATAGCCGATTTCGGCGAGCAGCTCTTCAATCTCAGTTTCGGTCGAGGGCGGGACGAATTTGATGGCTGCCTGCTTTGCTTCCACGTCGACTCTAACGGAAGCGACGCCAGCGAGTTCGCCCACTTTTTGCTCGACTGTCATTTTACAGTGGTTACAGGTCACCGTCGGAATATTGTATGTGCGGGTGGTCATACTGGTCTCTTTTCGCTGTGGTTGCGCATCATGGCTGTGGCCGATCATCTGTGCCATCAGCCCTCCGTGGCTCATCATTCTCGCCATTGACCCACTATTACCTGCCGTCAAGCGGACAAAGACGAACATCATCACGAACATAATAAGCATGCCGACGAAGGGAAGTATCATCAACCCCCACATCCCCAACCCCAGATCCATGCCACTTGAGAACATCATCGCAATAGGGCCCGTTCTGAAGATCGACAGACTAAGCACAATCATCAGACCATACATTAGAATCAGACCGAACAAAGTCACCAGGCCAACCTTTTTGAACGGCCACCCTGCTGGCTTTTTCGCGCCAGATACGCCATGAGAAGCCAGGAAGGCCAGACGCGTTTCGGCTTGAACTCCACGCGGGACGCCGGTGGGCACAACTACTGTCGCTCCTGGCCCAACGCCCAATCTTTCTCCATCCACAACCATCCATCCCGTTCCATCGAGAAAATGATAGGTCGCTGCAGATGCAGGATGGGGTGGGATCTTTTGGTTGGCTTCGAGCCCGACAAGTACCGCCTTGTATTCATCCGTCTCTATCAACTTCTTATGGTGTGGGCCGTCGGTCGAATAAGTAATGATCTCCTGCCACGCGGGATAAAGTTCAGCTTGAATCATTTGCATTCTCCTTGAGCGAAGTCTAAGATGCGACTCGGGTTACCGTGAAGGCCAGCTGAGTCTGGGCCTCAAGACCACGGGCTGCGCCGTCTGGCACAATCATCGTGGCACCAGCTTCAATTGCCAGGCGCTTTCCGGCAACCATCATCCAGCCATTTCCCTCAAGGATGTAGAATATTCCTAGAGATTCAGGATGAGGGGGTATCGACTGACCGGGCAATAAACCGGCGACAACGACCTTTAATCCTTCGGCGTCTAACAGTACGTGAGGCTGGGGCCCTTCGGTCGAGAATGTGACAATTTCACGCCACCCAGGATAGTACATCGTTTCCATTTTGTTTGTCCTTTTATCCATGCATTCATCGTCTGGCCTGTCAAAGCCATTTAGACTGTCTGTTATCTGAAAGACAGCATACATCCTGAGCGACGCTATGTCTTCGACTTAAGTCGAATTATCCAATTTCTGCTTGAAAGAGATGGTTACGTGTCGAGGTCAGCTATGGAGGTTAGCTGCTCTTGGTCCAGAATTAGAATTCGGTGCCGCTCCACTTTGATGATACCGGCTGAATCCATTCGTCTTAAGGCGCGGTTTAGCACATCGAGTACGGTACCGAGCCGGGCAGCCATCTCGGCTTGCGTGTCCCAGGGTCGCCGGACCAACGTTTCTCCAGTCGCTTCCTCGAGAAGGAGACGGGCCAGACGCGTTTCCACGCTTCGCAGCGATAGGTCCTCAACTTGGCTCATCAGACGCTGCACACGCTCAGCCAGGGCTTGAATAATCATCCAGGCCAGACCGGCGTTCTCCTCCAGCATTTGCAGCAGGGTTTTTCGCTGAAGAATCCACACGGTTGCGGGCTCAAGGGCAATGACAGTGCCAGGATTGGTCGTGCTGGCTAAGACTCCAATCGCATTAAACACATCGCCAGGGCCAACGACGCGCATTACCTGCTCGCGCCCCTCTGGCGAGGTCTTGACCGATTTTAGCCAGCCCTCCTGAACGACAAAGAGCCCAGAGCTCGGCTCTCCCTCCAGAAGTACTACCTGATCTGCATCGTACCTTTTTCGAAGAGCTGAGCGTGCTATGGCATTCAGCGAGTGGGTATCCACGTGCGCAAAATATGGAATCGACGATAGTAGGTCGGCTACTCCGTGATGAGCGTCAAGGTTTGACATTTGTTGTCTCCGCGAAGAAATATCTTGGACATTAGTTCGTTATTTTTCCAAATACTGAGCATGCCTTTCGTCTGGAGGATAGCAAGATCTTGAGAAGGTGAAAAGCTGGCATAGACTCTGCAAGCCAGTCCTGTCAGCCGAGAATATCGCTGATCTCAAATCGATCACTCATCACCTGGCTTGCAGGTGTTCATCCGTTCACTTGACCAAGCGTTTTCCACAATTGTTTGGGAAACCCGTCCGAATCGCTCTGCATAGATAGCCGAGAAAGACGATCGGGGCAATGTCGTGTTCGTCCACCGAAAGCCGGGCTTTGGGCTCAGGACCCTCCCATAGGCACGGAGACAGCAAGGTGGTCTTGCCAGCGCCTGACTGGGCGGAGATAAGGGAAAGCTTGCGGTCCAGGGCCTGGTTCAGTCGCTCGACCATACTGGGACATGCCAATAAGTTCTAGCGGAAACGGGGTCGGTAGAGTTTTGATGGTATGGGCATAGGAGTCTCGTCGCCAAATCCACTTATATGTCCGTTCCTGCTATCCCGATCGTAGAGATCCACAATGGGATAACTGACGCTGCAAGAAAGCACGTAAGATAATGAACAGTTAACACGGGTAGTATCTGTTTCTGGTTATGCTATGAAGCTAGTTTTATATGCTGAATGTTGGCTGAAGAATGTGTACTCTTGACTTCTCTTTACTAGGGATTGTTCTGATTGCAGGAATGTCTGGTGTGTCCTCATACGCGGGTTTAACAGACACTTTTCCCAGCTACTTAAGAATAATCCGTGGCTGGTTGTTAGTCGTCCTAATCCGGCATCCCACCTCCGGCTAGACTCAGGATTTCAGGATCTGGTTCACTTTCACCATTACTGGCGCAATGGGGCCGTGTCGTCACCGTGATCGGCCAGGACTTCACCCGGCAGACGCAGATCCAGGGGGCGAGGCGAACTCAACTGGACCGGAAGCCATGGACAATACCTTGTGTTTCATGAAGGATGCATTGAGTGCAGCACCTGACAACGAGCTGCCTTTCGGGCAATACGCCGGCAAAAAGCATTGTCTC
>JBARZW010000051.1:0-8525 GCA_049650305.1 Promineifilaceae bacterium (SeqCode) | reverse complement strand
CCTTCGACATCTACGGTCGCAGCCGATTCAAGGGCTGTAAGGTAATAGCCTTCCTGCTCTATAATGTTCTCCGCACAGGCCATCCTCGTGGAGCTCAAAGGACCAACAGAAACCTTATTTCTATCTACCTCAACCGGGCCAAAGTAGGTATTGCAGCCAGACATGCCACCGATGCGTCCTGGGGCAATGCCTAACAATACCTCCGATCCTTCGAGGACTGGCTTACTGTTGATCGTCGTTGCCGCCCAGATCGTGCCGGTCACATTTTCCTGTTCCTCTTCTGCCATCTCAGCTGGCGTCTTACTCACTTCTTTTAGGAGTAGATACTGTATAGAGGAGGCTCCGGCCGGGGGATTCTGGACTGGGATTTCGGCTACCAGCAACTCGTATTCGTAGCCTGGCTCGAATTGGAATCCCTCGATCTCGCTGTAGAAAAACTGCCAACCAGCATCCGGATCTGACTTGACCTGGTAGCAAAGTTGCGGGCCTTCACCTTCGCACTCAACCTGCTCAGGACCTACGATCAAGGTGCTGATGGTAACAGGGATTATGCTCAACTCTTCCTTCAGAACCCACTTGATTGACGAGCCACCAGCAGGTGGATTTTCGACTGTCTGTTCCTCAATCAAGAGGTCATAAAGGAAACCTTCCTCATACTCGAACCCGTCAATGGACTGGTACCAATACTCCCAGGGATCCATCTTGTGCTCTCTAATAAGTATACATTCTTGTGGGCCTTCACCTACGCAATCGACCAACACGGGACCGACCTGAATCTGCTTCTCTACTCCCTCGACGGCCGGCGCAGTATCTTCCGTTTGTTCCTCCTGCGAGGTATCACTTTCGGCAACTTCCGCGTCGCTCCCGGATTCTTCGCTTGTGCATGCGGATACGGCGAACACTGTTAGAACGCCTATCATTAGAATTACCAAATAGCGTTGTTTCACTTTTCTCTCTCCTCTCATTTTGACAAGACCGCTGTCGACTATCAAAGACAACGATTCCGGCGAGAAGTATAGCCTTCGGCCACTCTTTTAGGCAAAAGGTCTCTAGTCCGGTTCGTTCTAGGTTTCGAACCAGTTGCCGGATCTGGCGGTCTGATTGTAAATCTAAACCTCCGACGGTGCTTGGTCCGGAATGGTTCCCGGTTCAATCTTCTTCTTATGATCTTTGATACTTCCGGATAAGGATCGTTCTCCCCATCCCCCGATAATTGCTACCAATCATAGCACCCCAAGACTACGGATTCTCGCATGCCGGTGGACTATAAAGATCGTTCCCCCCATCCCCCGATAATTACTTCCATTCTATCACGCAAGACTAGGGATTCTCACCTGCCAGTGAACGATTAGGATCGTCACCCACATCCCCCGATAATTACTTCCAATCTTTTCACCTGAAGACTGCGGATTCTCGCTTTCCGGTGGACGATTACGATCGTATCTTTCCCACCCTCGGCAAACCTCGCCTTTATCAGTTCTTCGGTTTGAACCGTTAAATAGGTTGTCTCCCACTGCTGGTCCATCCATTCCAAGAATCCATCATAAGAATCTATCCGCGTGCGATACACAAATTCGCTTTGATTTATGAGTGTGAACTGACCGGAAACAAGCAAACTATCCACTGCCTGATCTGCCCGTCGAACCATGGGAAAACCCTCATGATCGTGTAGCCACCCGGCTATCGTTCGTGCAGGACCTTGATGGAGTTCAATGGTAGGGGGAATTCGGCCGTCGTGAACAACAATAACGATTCCTCCCGGCCCTACTATATCTTTAGCTCTCTCCAAGGCATGAACCATGCCTTCCGGTTCAACTCATCAGAGCGACCAGGTAAATAGGGCGATGTCGAAAGGCGTCTTGCGTTCACCTGGCGAGAAGTCGTCGATATCCGAGACAACGAAATCTACCCTGTCAACGAGGTCAGGAGGTGTCGCTTGTCTGGCCGATTCAATATCCTCGCTGGAAGGATCGATCGCGGTAACTCTGGCAGCCCGCGAAGCGTATGACCAGGTCAAGTTACCATCACCACAACCGATCTCAAGGACGGATTTATCACGGAAATCAGTGATGTCGATTATTGCCGCACTCTGCCTTCCGTCAGGATCTCTCAAATATGGCATGAATCCTCCTTAAACAACATCCAGATACAGATGGATTATACCGTAGACCATCCTGTTGAAACGGAACAACCTCCGAATCAGTTTATGTCGCTTAGCATCACATAGGATTAATGAGGCGGATGAATGGCCTTGGAGCGGCTAGAGTGGCGCCAGTCCAACGAGAGGCAGTGTCTTTCTTTGGTTCGGCAATACCGTCACTAGCGGCTGAGAGCCTTCGACTGTCCAATGCTATTATTCATTGTTGAGCCAATTCCATCATAGATTGACGATTCATAGTGCGGATAGGCCCTTGACGGGGCGATCATGCCTATAGAAGCTCAGATAAAGGCTGGATTTACTGGAGTCGATGGGCGATCATGAACGCACTATATAATCCAATTGAGTATCTGCCCCAAATCGCGGATTATCATGCTATACTGCTTCTATAGAGAGTTGCCGGCGAGCAGATACACAGAGAGACGTTATTATGAACGACGTTCAGGATTTCGAGAGAGTCTGGTTGTCGAAATTTGCTAAGTGCCTCGATCAAGAGGTGGGCGAAGAAGTCCGAAAGTATATTATGGATGGGAACGATCAGTTCTCGTCAAGCACGAGCCCGGAAGATGTCATCCAGTGGACCCGGGATGCTATGCAGCGACTGGATAGATCGGTCGACGAACCTCACCGCCGGGCCGTCATGACCGGATGCGCTTGCCTCTATCCGGCATCCGAGTTACAAGAAATTAAGGCCATCTACGAGAATTCTCATGATTTGGAACTCGTGTGCGCCATGTTGCAGGAGCGGTTCGAGACGTCCCTAAGGAGCGACATGGGCCTGGAGGAAGAATTGATAGATGAGGTGGTTAAACAAGGTTGGGGACCGGCGGGATTAAGGGATGGAAAGACCATCATAGTCACCAAAATTCCAAAAAGCGGGAATCTCGAAGCCTACTTGGGAGAACCTGACTCAGAAATCAGGCGGCAGCTTTACTGTCATTGTCCCAGGGTACGAGATGCAGTTTCGAAGTCGGAAGAGCTCCCAATAACCTACTGCTACTGCGGCGCCGGGTTCTATAAAGCTCTCTGGGAAGAGATAATCCAAGAACCAGTTTACGTTGAGGTTTTGGAGAGCGTCTTAGCCGGAGATGATGTCTGCAAGATAGCTGTATACTTGCCGTAATTCAGCCTTAAAGAGGGTCAATATAACGTTCGCAATTTGGAATCATTCAAAATTGCGCTTCACTTATTCGGTTTCAAAACGGTTACACTCGCCCCCGCTCAACTGCAGATTCTATTCAACCCCTTGATTGATCTCGCTACGCAAATCTCCTGGAAACAGAGGCCTGAAATGGCCTGTCTTTTTCCAGATTCAGGCTAGAACAAAGCGAAAACGGGGGTATGATCAGGCGCTCTGGAGGGACATATGACGCAAATAATAGGACATGGCTCAGAGACAAAGGAGCCGAATCTCATACACGATAGCTTCCTATAGCGGTCTGGCTTCCATAAGGCATCTTGATTCGCGTCATCATGTCGCTGCTTGCTCTCATACACCATGCCAGCCGGCCCGGCGAAGCAGGCATCGGGCATATCCCCGGCGAGGAGATATACAGGGACATCTCCTTGCATCAGGAAGCCGAGACCGTACCCGGTCTACTCATCTTCTGCTTCGATGCCGACATGATATTCCCCAATGCCGATTATTTTGTCTCGGAGGTAAATCGTTTTATCGCCTCTGCCGAAGAACCGGTGCTTGAGGTCTTGGTCAATGCGGAATCGATCAACACCATCGACACGACCGGAGCAGACATGCTCGTTAAGCTCCATGATCAACTGGAACGCCAAGAAATCTCGCTATGCCTGGAGCACGTGAAAGATCCCGTTCGCGACATCTTAGTTCGCTATGGGGCTGAAGAAGCCATCGGTTCGGAGAACATATACGAATCAGTCGTTGACGGTGTGCAAGATTTCACGGATGGCGGACGGCGAATGACCTACCTCTAATGACGAACGATGTCCGATAAATGGCAAGATTGAAGCTCCCAAAGAACAATCACAGCCTATTGCTCTGTAAAAAAGGATCAAACATCAGTTATCTCTTGATCAATTCCGGTGAGATGATTCCGGACGCCTGGAACTGGCCATACGTTATGGTTGATTTTAGATACCGGTTAGCGCACTCGCGGAATCAAGGAGAGATGTAACTTCAAAAGGTCCTGTTCTGAACCTTGAAGAATCCAGCGATCTGCAGTTGGAACACTTTGGTACGTTTACGCGTCTTAATGGATACATCGTGGTGTATAGAATTATCACGATTCATCTAGCTTCGTACCGCCAGAGCTACCGGAGCCTGATAGCGGATTCGCTGGTTCTATCTTTGGTCAAGGCGACCTATTGCGATTGGTTATAAGGTAATGATAAATGTGGAAAAAGGCGCTGTTCATATTCTCTGTCATTATCCTTTCTCACAATATTGCTGCTTGTTCTGGCCCTCTCGAAGAAATCGAACCAACTTTCAGACCTTCCAGAGAAGTTATAGCATCACCCTCAAATGCCGACGATTTAATTGGGGATGAATGGCATCTGCTTTCCTTGAATGGTGGCGCGCCAATCGCCGGCGTCGACCTGACCCTCACCTTTGACGGCGAGTTAGCCGGTGGGTCGGCAGGTTGCAACCAGTATGGCGGTCATTACAGAGCCGGAGAAGACGGCAACCTGGAAATCCCCGAAATCGAGAACACAGCGGCAGACTGCGTTACGCCCAATGGGATCATGGAACAAGAATCGGCCTATTTTCTAACCCTCCAGGAAGCGGTCTGGTTCGAGATCGTGGACGGCCGACTTGAGATCGATAACGCTGACGGCGATGTGATTCTGGTTTTCAGCCGAGGAGCTCATTCCTTCTCAGATTCTTTCGACGGCACCGAGTGGATCCTTGTGTCTCTCAATGGAGAAGCCCTGCTGCGGCGTACGAATATCACCCTCGAACTCGATCAAGACTTAGCCAGTGGATTTGCCGGGTGTAATGGTTATTTTGGAAATTATTCGACTGGACCAGGTGGCGCTTTTTCACTTCATGATCTGGCGAATACCGAACAGGGATGCCTGGAACCTGACGGAGTGATGAAGCAGGAGCAGACCTATCTAGCAGCGCTTCGTGCAGCCGAAACGTATCTACATGCGGAAGGCCGTCTTGAGATTCGGGACACCACCGGTCAGCAGATCCTTATTTTCGAGCTGAAGGAGCAGCTGGCCATGGATCCGGCCGAGCTGATTGGGACTGATTGGAGGTTGGTAGGACTTGACGACTTTTTCCCGGTCGAGGGATCGCCCATCACGCTCTCATTCGTCGACGAGTCCGCGTATCGGGGCGACGCCGGATGCCGGACCTACGAAGGCGTCTACCAGGCCATAGGAGATGATATCTCCTTTTCTTTCATTCAGATGTCCGAGACTGCCTGTCCAGACCTGGAACTATATCTGGTGCAAGAGGCCGAATACACCGATGCTCTGGGCCTGGCTACCGACTACCGCCTGGTCGAAAACCGTCTAGAAATGGACACGGCCGATGGCAGGACCCTAGTCTTCGAACCGGCGGCCGGGGCTAAAGATGATGATCTACATGGTACAGCCTGGTGGTTAACGACCTTCATCGAGGGTGAGACAGCCCGTTCACTTATCGCCGGTACCCAGATAGGCATTTATTTTCTTAACGGAGAGCTGACAGGAAATGCTGGGTGCAATGAGTATTTTGGCTCCTACCAGGCTTCAGATGGCGTCCTAGCCATCGACGATATCTCGTTCACTGAGATGGCCTGTATTCAACCCGAGGGAGTGATGCAACAGGAGGGCGAATATATCGGATTCCTCAAGGACGCGACGCGATACCGCCTTGAAGGGGACAAACTGGTGTTCGACACCAGGGACAGCCGGGCGCTGCAGTATACGGCTAAGGCAATGAGAATCGGCGAATAGCTCTATGATTGGGCTATCTCATCTTCCAAGCACCGCAATCGACAGCAGGCCGAATGAGAGGGCGGACGCGATCAACATCAAGCCCGCGGCCGCGTAATCTTCGCTAAAGAACGGAAAGAAAGCGGCGATGAAACTTACGACTCCTATAACGGCCGCCCCTATGAGAGCCAGTCCGATGATCGTACCAACGAGCCTGTTATCTTCCTTCATTTAAATCCCTCAAACGAACTCCATCAGAAGTCTGGCGATAATAAAAGCGGACGGCGCCAGGTCGCCGCCGGGCTGAGATAGTGATAAGTGATCGTTCCTTATCCGCGCGCCCTTTCCAATTTAGCATATCGTGACGTCTATGACCATAGCAAATAGCCGGGAGCTTTCCCTGGTCGAATTTAGGACGATCATCCGGACGGGTTGATTCCAGAGACGAGAAATCGGTACAATATCAATAAGCATTGAGGGCATATTCATCTAACCACCACTGTTGCTGTCCGGTTCGGGCAGACGCGATTGAAGGGAGATAGTCTAGTGGCCACCAACTCAGGGCTAAACCAGTCCAAACGAAAAAGAACGTATGCCACCATCGGCTGTGTGACGGGCATAATCTTCGGCGTCGTGGCCGTGACCTTCATAATCCTGGCCGCTGTGAGCCCGACCTGGTTCTCTCTTCCGTTCCTTAGCCAACCGTTCCGACAGGTGACCGGTTTCTTCGTGCTCTCCGAAGGCGGCGATGGACAGGCGGCCGATATTCTGGTCGTCGATGAGCCGCCGGGAGCAACGATAGATGACAATCGAGGCTCCAGACCCAGTTCGGTGCCCGTTTACCTTAGTTTCACCGTAGACGAAACGTCGGACGTTCCAGGTGGAAGGGAATTACTCTGGGAGGAAGAGTTCGGCCGGACTCAGACCGATGCCGGGCTGCCCGAAATTAACCTTTCGGCCGGGAATGGCCTGCTCTTTGTCACTGTCGACGATAACATAAGAGCCCTGTCCGTGGTGGACGGGGAGATGGCTTGGGAGAGTCGCCTGAGCGATCTGGTCGACGAGCGATGCGTGGGATGTATCCAGGTTGTGGACGACCGGGTCGTGGTTCTGACTGTTGACAATGTACTGCAAGGCTTTGACGCTGGTACTGGGCGACAGGAATGGCTGGTCCGTCTGAACGCAGACACGCCCCCCCATACCGGCGAGGGCCGGATCGCCTTCGCGGTCGTGGGCGATCAGCTGGCCATCCAGGACCGGATAGAGGATGGGGATCAATCCCGCGAGGCGATCGTTATATACGACCCTCAGGACGGCCAACCTATTCGCGAGCTGGTGCCCGCGTGTTCCGATTGGTCAGTTATCGATCTGGCCATCGTCGATCCTGTCACCGAACAGATCGTCTTTGTCGACTCAGGCACGGGTTTTGATCCTTTCTGCGCTGAAAGCTGGGATCCAGAGACCGGACAAATGCAGTGGCAATCGGTTACGGACTATTCGATGCATCCCGCATTTAGCGTGTCCGATCTCATGTCCACAGTGACTCGTGCCGAGCAGGTGGCCTATGGTCCCCGCTTCATCTTCCTGGGAGGTGATGTGCCAACGGAAGATTTAGACGGGATGATCATGGCCATCGATCGCCAAGGGGGTGAGGTCTTCCGACTTCTCGCGAAAGCCGACTATGAGCTGGCTCCCCTGGGTGCGACCCGGGAGATGTTAGCCCTCCATGCCCGGCGAACCCGTGGCTCGGAACGGGACGAGATATGGGGCATCGAGGTTGACAGTGGGGCCAATGTGTGGAAATGAGAGTTGGACGTCGAAGGGCGCTATCATGTGGACGCCTACAGTGGACCTTTATGGGATGCCTATCTTTCTACGCATGGATTGGTGTTAGTGCAAGTATTCCCGGAGGCCGGCCGGATCCAAATTCAGCGGCTCGACATGGATAGCGGCGAGATCCTGGCCGAGGGCGAGGTCAAGATGGGCGGCAACACCATCTACATCCGGGAAGCGATCTGGACCAACGCCGCCGCTTACTTTGTCATCGACGGGGATCTGTATGCCCTGGATTATGAATCGGCGACGCTGGAGAAAGACTGGCCGTAGCAAATGAGACGGCGTCTCGCTGGTTAGAAGATTTCAATCAAGGAGTCGTGTTCAGTCCACCGTTTAATCGTGTTCCAAACCATACGCAGCCAACAAGCTACCAGCGTTTACCGCTCCGGATATACTTGTGCATCCTTATTCGCGTGGTCCATTTAACCTTTGGTATATACGACGAGGAGCATTTCGATGACATCATATGATGAAAACACCCCGGATATGGAGGTAGAACATAGACCATTATTCGGTCTATTTGTGGCCCAGGTCTATCCCTGGGAGCAAATGGTAGTGTATGCCCGGCTGGCGGAAACGCTCGGCTTTGATAGCCTCTGGGTGGCCGATCATTTCGTCAACCCGTACAAACCGG
>JBARZW010000050.1:0-3484 GCA_049650305.1 Promineifilaceae bacterium (SeqCode) | reverse complement strand
TTCAGACGAAGAGTGGATGCGGCATGCCCTGTCATTGGCTAAACAGGCCGCCGACGCGGGAGAGGTACCAGTCGGAGCGGTCGCAGTAAAAAACGGGCAGGTTATCGGGCAAGGTTATAATCGCAAGGAAGCCGCCAACGATCCTACTGCTCACGCCGAGATAATAGCCCTGAAGCAGGCTGCCAGAGAGTTGGAAAACTGGCGCTTGGTGGATGTCACTTTGTACAGCACGCTCGAGCCTTGTCCGATGTGCGCAGGAGCAATGATACAGGCTCGGCTGAGCCGCCTTGTCTATGGCGCCAGAGATGTTCGATTTGGCGCCGATGGGACCGTAGTGGATGTGTTGAATACGGACCACTTCAACCATGTAGTCGAAGTGGAAAGAGGAATCCTTGGATCCGATGCGGCTACTCTTATGCAGGTTTTTTTCCGTAGCCTGCGGAAGTTAAGGTTGGATTAGCCTGTATATAGGTTCAGCCTAAGCATCTTTGCCACTCACATTGAATTGAATAGTTAGATCATGGAGAGGTGCCAGAGTGGTTGATCGGGGCGCTCTCGAAAAGCGTTGTGGCCTTTATCGGTCACCGTGGGTTCGAATCCCACCCTCTCCGCTCTCAGGGACATCTATGAAGATGTCCCTTTTTTATATGGGTGAGCCATATTACTGTGAGCCCTGTTTTGACGTGCTAGGCTTTTACCTCGAATGACTATGCAGATTCATGGTTTTAGACACAGGGACCGATCCGTTCGCGATGTTCCACCGGACCTCCTCGCTTAAAAGCGATAGCGCGGGATTAGAGTAATTTTAATCACAACATTGGGCTGAATTAACAATGACCAGAAGAAGCACGAGCAGTCACAAACGCCAGAAGCAAATCGCCAGCCAGCGAAACCGGGAGAGAGATCTTCGGTGGGTTCGCATTGTTGGCCTGATCATAATTGTTGTTGGCGGGCTAGCGGCGCCAGGCTTCTATCGAGCGTCAACAGCACAAAAAGTAGACGCACCTCTGGAGCTAATGGCGGACAACGTCGATGGCCCAATCGATGCCCCGGTCCGGATCGTCGAGTTCGGTGATTTTAGCTGCCCCTCCTGTCGGACCTGGCATGATTCGGGAATCAAGGAGGCTCTCAAATCGGAGTTTGGCGAACGGATCAGTTTCACCTTCCGCCACTTTCCTATGATAACGCGCCTGTCACCGAAAGCGGCCGAAGCCGGTCAATGTGCATCCGAACAAGGCCAATTCTGGACATTTCACGACTACATATATGAGAGCACACTTATCAACGCCCTCTCGGTCGAGCAGCTCAAAGGCTATGCAAGTTCGATCGGATTAAAGTCAAACCAATTCAACCGGTGTTTAGACTCTGGGCAATATAAGAGCTACGTAGCCAGGGACCAACAGTCGGCCTTCTCCGCCGGGGCGGCGGGAACACCGACTTTCTTTATCAACGGGCAAGTCGTATCCTTTTCGTATGAGAGCATGCAAGCGGCGATAAACCAATTATTGGGCCTGTAAGGTGCCGTGTCCGGCATCTCGCTAAGGTAGGACGTCGATCAGGGTCCGAAATGATAGCTGGCTGGTGGTGACAGTCAATCGGATCTAATCGCTAGAATCGGGAGGAGCGTAACCATACAGCACTTGCAGGGAAGATTGATGTATTTAATAACAGGAGAAATCTAATATGGGTCAACTTGAAAATCTAAGACAAGAAATCGATAGCTTCATGAAGGATCATCCCCAGTCGCCTCTTGACTACGAACAGCAAGCGCGCTTCGAAGGGCTGGACTACTACGAAGTTAATCAGGATCTGATCCTTGAGGTTGAAATTGAGCGATTCCCGGATGGCGAACCGGTTGTTACGATGCAAACCAGCACCGGTGACGCGCAAAATTACCGGAGATGGGGTCGCTTTTCATTTGAAGTCGAAGGCCAAAGTGCCTCAATGACCATCTACAGCGATCCAAAGGGCCGGGACTTTTTTATGCCTTTTAAGGACGCGACCAATGGGAATGAAACTTATGGCGCCGGTCGCTATATGGATGAGCACCGTCCTGGTTTTAGGACCCTCGATGGCGACCGGTTTGAGGTTGATTTTAACTACGCCTACAACCCGTACTGTGCTTATAGTTCGGCATACAGTTGCCCGCTTCCCCCGCGCGAGAACTGGCTGAAAGTTCCGATTCGGGGCGGTGAGAAGAGTTTCGAGGAGTAGAACTTGGTATATCGCTGAGGGGTATTCTCTTGTTCAGACCGAATTCACAAGAAAGCTGAGCGACCTCAACGCCCTCTTCTAGCGAAAATTCTACCTTTACGTGCAGATAATCAAGCATACGCCGTCGCGTCTCAAACTCCTCGTCAGCCTCACAGAGACCTTCGGCGATGTTCGCTGCGAAAATCTGCAAATCGTCAAGCTGCTCATGCGTAATCGTTTGCTCCAGTTGGGCATTCACGCTTTCTTGTTCTGCTTCAAGTGCATCGATCATTCCTTCAAGCCGTTCCTGACGTTCATACAGAACATCCTGTGGAAAACCGCCTGACAAGTAGATATCAAGCAGCAGGCCAAGCTCTTTTCTTCGTTGAACTATAAGATCTTCAATGAACGCCAATTTATTTCGTCGGGGTTCATTGATCGTTTCTTGCTCCTCCTGATACCGTTTGATCCCTTTGATCAACCGGCCGGGATCAGCCAGAAAAACTCTGATCTCCTGCCATACCATGCGGTCCCAATAATCAGCCCGAAAATGCTTTGTCATAGAGCATTGCTTGTTCATGTAATGTGTACCCTGCGCATGGGGGACCGGGCACCGATAATAGGAATAATCACTGGCTCGATGCTTTTTTGTAATTGCGTGCAGCGGAGCTTGGCACTCCCCGCAGAAACAGCGCCTGGCAAGCAGATATTCCATCTTCGTATTACGTGTAGCCAGCCGGGTATTTGTCCGGCGCTTCAGTTGAGCTTGTTCAAATACCTCCAGGCTTATTATGGCCGGAACATCAACGGCAATGTGATAATCACGCGCGTTCTTACCAGTCCGGTTACGTTTTCCATAGTGCCATGTACCTGCATACGTCTCATTCTTCACAATCCGCATTACCTGAGATTGATTCCATTCCCTGGCCCTTGGAGTTCTTGTCTGCTTGGCCACCGATGGAGGAGCTATTCCCAGCCGGTTCAGCTCCCTGGTAATCTTAGGCGAACCCCACCCTCTTACTGTGTACAATTCAAAAATCATTCTAACCATTTCCGCTGTTGATTTATCAATAACCAGTGTGACACCGTTGTCATCCTTCTGAGCATTGTAACCGTAAGGCGTATTTCCATGCAGAACAACATAACCTGCCTTCGCTTTGCGGCGTCGGCCTCTGACCATCCTTTCCTTGATTTTCTCTCGTTCATATTCGGCGATGACAGCTTTGATATGTTTGTTCAATTGCCCTTCTGGCGTGGCTTGATAATCACCTATGACGTAATCGAGCACCAC
>JBARZW010000049.1:0-5671 GCA_049650305.1 Promineifilaceae bacterium (SeqCode) | reverse complement strand
AGCTCTTATTCCAGCGGTGTGTAGTCGTGGCTGTTGAGTGGTTATTGGCTGTGCCAGTCAGGCATTGAGAGCTGTCTCAGCAGATGCACTTGCGGCGACACTCTTGGCAAAGTGGGCAGAGCCTATAGCTGACAACCACTCAGTTGAGCGGGGTGAAAATGAGCTAGGAGGCTGATGAGCAACCGCAGGAAATGAATATCCTTGGCATCCAGGTTAGACGACGGGGACAGCACTGGGGATCGATCGACATGCTAACCAAGCGACGCTTGTTGATCGTTTTCGCCATGGGCCTATTGTTTACGGTGATCGAGATGATCGATCACTATGAGCCAGGGAACCCCAACTTCTTCAGACCCGATTTTTGGCACCGGTTCCCCATCTATGCCATGGCCCTTCCCCTGATCACCTGGATCTTGCTGGAGCTACTTGAACGAAGCGAGCGGGCACGGAGCGAGGCCAAACACGAAATGGACCGGCAGACGGCCCTCAATCGAGCGTTGCTGAGTTCGGCTCAGTGGAATGACCAGTTTGAGAGCAGTGCGCATGCCATATTTGATTCTTGCAAGCGTTTGACTGGTGCAACGGCCGCATATGTTGCCCTCCTAACTGAAGATGGAAAAGAAAACGATGTCGTCTTCTTGGACACCGGGGAGGTTTCTTGCTCGATCGATCCGACTCTCCCGATGCCTATCCGTGGACTGCGCGAGGTAGTGTATCAGACCGGCAAGACCGTCTACGAAAACGACTTCTTCAGAAGCGAATGGGAGCAGTTTATCCCTTCAGGCCATGCACGAATCGCTAATGTACTCTTTGCGCCGTTGAAGATAAGAGGAATCACAATCGGGTTGTTGGGTCTGGCTAATAAACCCGGCGGTTTTACAGAGCACGACTCCTACCTAGCTTCCGGATTTGGGGAGTTGGCCTCGCTCGCCCTCCGCAATAGCCGATCTCTAGAGTCGCTGCAAAGTAGCGAGGAACGATTCCGCTCTGTAGCGCAGACTGCTCAAGACGCCATCATCACAATTAACAAAGATGGCAACATTGTTTTCTGGAACAAAGCAGCGGAAACCATCTTTGGCCTTCATTCAGAGGACGCGGTCGGTGAGCCCCTCGACTTCATCATTCCCGGACAGCACCGTACCCGGCACCGGAAAGGAATGGAGCGGGTTGTCTCAACCGGCGAAACCCGAGTTATCGGCAAGACAGTTGAGATGCTTGGCGTTAAGAAGGACGGCAGCGAATTTCCTCTCGAGCTCTCTCTTTCCAGCTTTGAGGTCAAGCAGGAGCCTTTTTTTACGGGCATCATTAGAGACATCACCGAACGAAAACGAGTAGCGGAAACGGCCCAAAGTTTGGCCAACTTCCCAAGCGAGAATCGGAATCCGGTGTTTAGAGTTGCCCTCGACGGTACGATCCTCTATGCCAACGATACCTGCACCCCTTTAATGACCCTATGGGCTAGTCAGGCTGGGCTGAATATCCCTGAACCATGGCGACAGCTCGCCGCTGAAGCTATCAGCTCAGGTGAAAGCCGTAAATCCGAGATCGACTGTGATGGGCGTATATTTTCGTTGGACTTTGCCCCGGTTGTCGAGGCAGGCCATGTCAACGTTTATGGTCTTGACGTAACCGAGAACAAGCAGGCGAGTGCCTTACTGGAATCCCAAAACCAGTTCATCACCAGTGTATTTGAGTCTCTCGGTCATCCCTTTTATGTGGTAGACGCCAATGACTACACAATAAAAATAGCAAACTCCGCCGCCTTTGACGGCGAATTGCCGCAAGATATCACCTGCTACGCCCTTCTCCACGACCTTAGCAGGCCGTGTGACGGCGTAGACCACCTCTGTCCGCTGCAGGAGATCAGAAAAACCGGACGGCCGGTCACGACAGAGCACGTTCATTTCGGCGAAGCAGGCAATGAGCGCGTTTACGAAGTCCATGCACACCCTATTCTCGACAGCGAGGGAACTACCAGCCAAATCATCGAGTATACGCTCGATATCACCGAGCGTAAGCAGATGGAGAAAGAACTGCAGGAGAGCACACTCCAGCTTGGCGAGCGGGTCAAAGAATTGAACTGCCTTTATGGTATTGCCGCCCTGATTGAGAAGCAGGGCATTTCCCTAGAGAGAATACTGCAAGAGAGTGTCAAACTCATCCCGCCTGCGTGGCAATATCCCGAAATCACAGAGGCACGAGTGATCCTGGATGACCAAGAATTCAAAACGGCACATTTCAGCCAAGATGCCCCATGGCAACAGGCCGCCGATATAAGGGTGTATGATCGGCCAAGAGGCATGGTGGAAGTTTGCTACCTGGAAGAAAGGCCGGAAAGTGACGAAGGACCTTTTCTGAAGGAGGAGAGAAGCCTGGTTGAAGCCATTGCCGAGCGTGTGGGAAGAATTGTCGAACGGGAGCAGGCTGAAGAAGCTCTCCGAAAGGCTCGCGACGAGCTGGAAGAACGGGTTCAGAAGAGAACTGGTGAGCTTTTTCGGGCCAATGAAAAGCTGCAGGCCGAAATGGCCGGGCGGAAAAGGGCTTACTTAGCGGAGCAGAAAGCCCGCCAAATTGCCGAGACCTTAGGCGCTGCCAGCCAGGCCCTTTCCCAGACCCTGGATATGGACAAAGTTATCAATACACTTTTGGATTATCTAGGGCATCTCGTTCCTTTCGACAGCGCGACTGTTTCCCTGTTGGAGGACGAATCAACGCTAATGTTGCGAGCCGTACGGGGCTACCAAGAGTTTATTGAGACGGATCAGATCCCTGCCTCAGAGTTTGACATTGCCGATAACCCGCACATTCATACGCTGCTGAGAAATCAAAAGAGCATCGTGATCGCTGATACTAGAAAGGTCCCTGATTGGAAAACACACCGTGGGCTCAATCACGGCATAAACTGGATGGGTTTGCCATTGACAGTCGAGAACAATGTCATCGGGTTGTGTGGATTGGAAATGGCAGAACCCGGGTGCTTTACCTCAGAACACCTTCAGTTAGCGGAGGCGCTAATTGGCCAGGCCGTAGTCGCCATCCAAAATGCCTGGCTTTTCGAGCAGGTGCGATTCGGCCGCGAACGATTGCAGTCCCTCTCTCGCCGGCTTGTGGAGGTACAAGAAACGGAGCGTCGATACATTGCGCGCGAACTTCACGACGAAGCGGGCCAGGCTTTGGCATCCTTAAAGGTTGGCCTGCGCCTGTTGGAACGCGATGTTGATAGGCCCGAGGCCATCCTCACCGGGGTGACTGAGTTGAGGGACATGGTGGATGGTGTAATGGATAACCTGCACCGGCTGGCCATGGATTTGCGGCCTGCCAGCCTGGATCACTTGGGCCTAGTGGCTGCATCGCGCCAATATGTTGAGGATATCAGCGACAAGCATAGTCTGACGGCACAGTTTGAAGTGATTGGGGTCGAAGACCGGTTTCCCCCAGATGAAGAGACGGCACTGTACCGAATTGTGCAAGAGGCGATGATCAATGTTGTTCGCCACTCCCGGGCAACAAGGGTCGATGTCCTCTTGAGACAACGCGGCGACAAGTTAGTTGTGATCGTGGAAGATAATGGTGTTGGCTTTGATCCCGCAACCGTGAGGCAAAGCAGCCGTCTGGGCCTTTTTGGCATGCGCGAGCGGGCCGAGATGCTAGGTGGAGAATTGCTGGTGGAGTGTGCGTCGGGGTCCGGAACAACCGTGATGGTGGAGGTGCCTTATGCCTATTCGCGTCCTGATAGCGGATGATCATGGCGTCCTGCGGGCAGGCTTGCGCGCCCTGCTGAACGCCGAACATGACATGGAAGTCGTCGGCGAGGCGGCCGACGGCGACGAGGCCTTGCACCTGGCCGGCGTGTTGCGGCCGGACATTGTGCTGATGGACCTTGGAATGCCCCGGACTGGCGGTATCGAGGCTACCAAGCAACTTAGAATCTTGCTGCCCGAGGTCTCCGTTCTTATCCTTACTGTTCATGAGGATGATTGTCTGTTGCGGGAAGCGATCGCTAGCGGGGCTTCAGGTTACATTCTCAAGCGCGCGTTGGAATCGGAACTAATTAATGCCATCCACGCCGTCTCTAGAGATGAGCTGTATATCCACCCAGCCCTGACTCGGGCTCTATTCTCAACGGAACCTCCCCGGAATTCCGTCAATCGGATGCCCGTCGAATCCCTTACACCTCGGGAAGCCGAGGTCTTGCGACTTATTGCCCAGGGGTACACAAACCGCCAGGTTGCCGATCAACTGACGATCAGCGTGCGGACGGTTGAAAGTCACCGGGCTAATTTGATGGACAAGCTTGGCCTGTGCAGCCGCGTGGAGCTGGTCCGTTACGCCGCGCAACATGGATTGTTCGTGGTCTAGGAAGATGATCTGATGGTTGGCGAGGGAGGCACTCGCACTTCGACCCCAAAATCCTAAATTTCCCGGCTAATCCGTAGTTTCCCACAACACCGGCTCCGTAATAAGTACGGAACCGGTGTTTTTTTTAAGTATTCCCCCGCAGTCAAATCTCCAAAATAACCCGTGAGTACTACCCTTACGCAAGCGGTGCCGTTAATCGTACATTAAGGATACGGCGCACGCAGAAGGACTGTTGGAGGATGGCGTTAGCCAAGCATTGCTATTTCAAAAGGTAAATACGTTGTGAAACCGGCATCCTTTCCGCCTCTGCCGACGGAAACCGCAGATGTTGCCAGATCAGTTTTCAACATCGATAACGTGTACATCTCAATCGGCGACCAGGTGGACGATCTATTCAGGGATCTCAACCTTGGTGATCTCGACGCCATGGGTGGGAAGCGACCCGGATCCCTGTGTCTTCTGGCCATGGTGACTGTCTTCCAGTATGCAGAAGACCTACCAGACCGCCTGGCCGCCGAAGCGGTCCGCAAGCGCACCGATTGGAAGTACGCCCTGCACCTGTCGTTGGATTATCCATATTTCAATCCCATTGCGCTGTGCGAGTTTCGCCAGCAGATCTTGCTGAATAAAGAAGGCCAACAAGTATTTCAATGCATGTTAAAGCGGCTGACCGAAATTGGCCTATTGAATCACAGGGTTAAGAACTGGACAGGCGCCGGAGACGTGTTGATGTCAGTATGCACGCTCAGCCGGGTGGATCAGCTTGTACAGGCAATGACCCTGGCCTTGGAAGCCCTGGCCGCTACCCATCCGGAACTACTACGGGGGGTCACCTTACCTCACTGGTATAAACGATATAGCCAACCGGCGCCAACCATCAACCTTCCCAATTCCAAAGGGGACCAGAAAGTCCTCGTGCAAGCAATTGGGGAGGATACCAGCTACCTGCTTGAAACCGTTTCAACCGGCGACGAGCCTGGCCCGGCTCAATTGCCAGAGGTCAGAAGCTTGAGACGAACCTGGCAGCAGCAATTTGAACAAGAAGCGAGCGAATTCAGGTGGTGCAAGTATTGTTCTTTCTGCCAAGGAACTACATTGCCCTCCCGTTTACAGAGGCAGGGAGGGGACTCTAGCTAAGTGCAAGAATAGCGACAAATTGAAATATTCAAGAACAGAGAAGGACTCTATCAGGAGGTGAGCATGAAGAAGAGGTATTTGGAGCCAATCAATTGGAACATGTAAAGCACTATCAAATGGAGTTGAGTATGATGTCAAAGAATTCGATTCAATCAATTATGACGCGTCTGGCTCT